>JANNCG010000989.1:0-4766 GCA_031386385.1 Myxococcales bacterium | reverse complement strand
TTGGTGGAATGGGCGAGGTCTATCGCGCCACCAACGAGTCTATTGGTCGCAAGGTTGCGGTGAAGGTTCTGCACCCAGAGATGTTGCGCAACCAAGATATTGTCGAGCGGTTTTTGCGCGAAGCCAAGGCAGCGACGATCGTCCGACATCCCAACGTCGTGGACGTTCTGGACGTCCTGACACACGACGGTGTCCCGTTTATCGTTCAAGAGTTGTTAACTGGTGAGGATCTGTCCGACTACGTTGAGAGAATGGGAGGCAAATTGCCTGTCCACGATCTATGTGCGCTGCTTCTACCTGTGATTGAAGCTGTTGGACAAGCGCACTCAAAAGGGGTCGTGCATAGGGATTTGAAGCCCGAGAATGTGTTTATGCACACCGTGGAGGGGCAGCTGGTTCCGAAGGTGTTGGACTTTGGGATCTCGAAGATCACGCGAGGAGATTCAAAGCGAGTGACCACCACGGGCACCGCCATGGGGACGCCTGCGTATATGTCTCCGGAGCAAATACAGTCGATCGCGGATGTTGATGCGAGGACCGATATTTGGGCACTCGGTGTGATTTTGTATGAGATTGCCGCGGGAGTCCGTCCCTTTGACGGCGAGACTCCCGGTGCCCTTTTTGTTCAGGCATGTACGGTCGATCCAAAACCGCTGACTTTGGTGTTGCCGTCCGTGGCGGCGGAGTTTGCAGACATCACTGCGCGATGTATTCGTCGCGATCGCGAAGAGCGATTTCGAGATGCTCGTGAACTTGCCCGTGCCATTCGCACCTTTTGTTTGCACCAGGGATTTGATCCCGCTACGCGGTTGCAGGAGCTTGCCGCGGGGATCGCGGCGGCGGTCGAACGGTCACGGACGGACCCCAAAGCACGTGAGAAGCGGCAGCCAGATCAAGAACGTGAAGACGAGTCGCGGGAGCCGGAGAAGGCCACCGTTGTAGCTTCCCGAAGACAATCTCCGGCAGTCGTCGCGTCGCTTGGTCCGATCAAAGACGTCGAGCCTGTGCCAACTCTGGTCGCAGACTCAGTATCAGGCAACGCTGTTCGGGCTGGCGTGTCGGCTGGTGAGGGGCTGCAAGGGGCTGTGCCGCTGAGTCGCGGGCGCGCTTGGATTCCTGTGGTGATTGTGGGAGCGATCGCGGTTGCTGGTTTTGCGATGGCAGCAAGGTCGAACTCAAATCGGACAGACCCCGAGCGAGCACGGGGTGTGGTGGTTGACGGCGGCGAAATGGCGAGTGTGTTGGACGCTGGAGTTGAGAACCTTGTCGTGCTTGCTGGACATGCTTCGCAAACCCTCAACGGGTTTTTGGACTCTGGTCTCGTTGGCACCCCTTTGGTACAGGCAGGACTGCAGGACGCTGGGGCGCTGTTGGCGACCTCGGGACAGCCAACGGGTCGGATTCGAAGAAACGTGAATCATCAATCAAATTCCACGCAAAGTACGACGACAAGCCAGAATTCTCAGAGCACAGGCGGGACTCAGCCTAACGGAGCCGGAGATCCCAACGGGGGCCGCACCCATGTCACGCACGGAACCGCGACGTACGAGTGAGTTTATGGCGCGGTGTGAGAGGGGATTCTCTCGACGCTGCCCGCTAATGGCGGCTGAAATCGCAGGGAATGTTCGCTCTAACGTTGACAGCCGCCGGGGAGCGTGAGAATCGCCAAGGGCGGTTTTTTTCACCATTGGTTGTTCGCGCAGGTAGTGGGTGCAAGACGTTTGCATTCCACCGCTCTCCGCACAGCTGACAAGCCCAGGTGCTCCCACAATGATTCTTCGAACGTTTGGTCTTCTGTCCCTTGTTTCGATTGCCTCTATCGGCACTTGTTTTGGCGGTGGAACGCAACGCACCACGGGTGCAAACGCGGGCTCGGCGGCGGTCCGCAACTTCACCGACTCAGACATTGTCACGGGAGTTGCGAATGGCCCCGATGAAGTCTGGGTTGCGACCCTTCGAGGGGTGATCAAGTATCCTTCCGGTGGTGGTGTCGCGACTCGTTACACGATGAAGGATGGCGTGCCAGACAATCAGGTGTTTGCTGTCTCAGCAGATCCTGATGGCAACGTGTGGATTGCCACCGCTCGCGGAGTTGCCAAGTGGGATCGATCGGGACGATTCGTCCTGGCTGGCGATGCACAAGCACAGCCCAACGTGGGTCGGACGACGGCGATATTAGCGCTGGCCGGCGGTGTTGCGCTGGTCGGTGGTAGCCAGGGTATTGCTCGTTGGGACGGGACTGTGTGGCATCTGCTCACGGACCGGTATCAAGTGATGAATTTCGGGCTTGATCAGGGCCGACCTGTGGTGGCAACCGCTCAGCATGGCGTGCTCGGTGTGCGCGGAGACTTCTCGGGCGTCGATGAGTTTGGTTCGACGACAGGAATTCCGGAGACGCTGGTGCGCAACATCGTGGGCGTCGGCGAGGGTAAGTTTTGGGCGCTCGTCCAAGGGGCAAACGGAGCCAAGCTGCTCTATCACGACGGGCATCGATGGTATGGGTACACGCACTCTCAGGCGCGTGCGCCGTGGCTTGCGCTTATTCCGGTGCGCAACACCGCTGTCTTGTTAACGCGGAGTGGAGCTTTTGAGATTCAGCGAGATGTGGGCGAAGAGCTCGTCCCGCTCGGGTCTGATGTCACTCAGCCAGCGCAGCCCCGTCGGGTGGAGTTTGCTCCGCGTCGGATTGATCCGCCAGCTCCGCCGCCTGTTGTTGTTCCCCCGGTGACTCGTCCTCGCGGTCGGGGAGGGCGTCCTACCGCTACGACCCCACGGCCAGCGCACAAACCAGAGACCGTTGTACAACGAGGAGCGCAGAGTGTTCCTTCTGATGCCGGTGTTGTGGCCGTGGCTCGTGATGCTGGCGTTGTGGCGGTGCCTGTTGTTGTCGATGCTGGCGTTGCGCTTCGAGCCGTTGACGCGGGCGTTCGGTTGGACTCTGGAGTCCGAGTGGACGCAGGCGTGGCTCCAGCGGCGCGAATGGATGCCGCCGTTCGTATGGACGCCGCAGTCCGTATGGATGCCGCAGCGCCGACGCGTGGTGACACCGGAGTGTCTCGTGGAGATGCGCGTGTAGCTGACGCAAGAGCGGCGAGTGGTGCACTTCGAGATGGAAGTGTGGTCTCGGCGCTAGGTGCTGACGGTGGCGCAAGCGCGCCGATCGTGTTGGCAGAGCCGCCCCCACGACCGAGAAATATCCCCGAATTTGCTGCTCCAGTGGAGGTACCACCGCCGGGACCGACCGTGGACGCGCCACGGTTCGCGTTGAATCCCACCAATATTAATATCCCCGACGATACATTGAGTGCGTTTGTGTCGCGGGACAGCGTGTTTTTGTCTCGCGTCGGGTTGGGCGTGGCTCGTGTTGCGGGCGGTGGGGCGCAGGACTTCCGTGCGCACGATCTGGCGATGTCGCGACGACCGCTTTCACTCGCGACCGATGCGACCAACAACGTGTGGTTTGTGAGTGAAGATGGCGGCGCTGTGAAGTTTGACGGTCGCAGATTTTCGCGCGCAACGTTGGACCCTGAGGGACAAGCCGTCCCGTTGATGTTCTGGTCTCGTGGGACGACCTGTGTCGCAGTGGGTCGTGTCGGACCCAACACGCTTCGGACGTTTCGCTTTGCACGCGAGACCAATGACTGGCGTCAGATCACCGAGCGTCCCGTGGACACGCGTGGGGCCGGAACGGTGGACGTGAAGTTCTTGGCAGTTGATGAGCGAAATCGATTTTGGATTGGAATTCGCGTGATCGATCGTCCCAATGGTCAGGGCGCGCTTGAGCTGGGTGTGGCCATGATTGACGATGCTGTTCCGAGCGCGATTCAGTTTCACCATGAGATTGCGCCGCAAGGTGCGGAGTTTGGTGCGGTACCAGTGCCGAGCGATCTTTCGGCTGTGGACTTCGACGCTGATGGCAACGTTTGGTTTGCGGGATTGACTGGCGCGACGGAGATTACTCCGCCCACGGCGGCGGCTCCAACGGGCCCATACCATGCTCGCACATTTAACGAAGCGAGCGGAATGCGCGGGGACTTGGTCAGCGATTTGGCTCGCGGCGTGAACTCAAAGGTCTTTGTCGCGACGAGTGAAGGTCTCGGCTATTGGAACGGAGATCGCTTCGCGTTTGACGTTGTCGGTTCGACCGCGCAGCCACGGGTGATCTCTCTCACTGCTGATAACAACGGTGCTCTGTGGGGTGCTGGTCCCCGCGGTGCGTGGTCCTACGACGGCACGCAATGGCGCCGATTCGGTCGTGCTAACGGTCTCCCTACCGAAGAGTTTGTCGACATCGCGGTGGACGGAGAAAATCGCGTGTGGTTCGTCACGAGCGAAGGGATTTCGCTGCTTGAACAGGGCCAGTCCTCCGCAGGTGGATCGACCATCGCGCCCACCACGGGCCGTTAGTTCGCTAAAACTCTGTCCCGCCGGTCCCGTTGTTCGGGGGATTGTCGGGAGGGTTGTCTGGCGGATTCGTGACGGTATTGTTTCCGTTGTTCGGCGGAGTGACAACGGTGTTGTTGCCATTGTTGCCGTTGTTGCCGGAGTTGCTCGTGTGCGTGATTCCTGCCTCGATGTTCGGATCGCGGCCAGGAGTGAATGAGATCCCGTTATTTACGCCAACTGGGACAGCGAGGGTGTTGGTGATGGTGTTGGTGTTGGAGTTGGTGTTGGTGTTGGGAGAGTTACGTCAATGTTTGTAGTGTCCGGCTCTGGAGAGTTAGTTTGAAAAGCACCATTTTGGTACATCATTACCACACCGACCG
>JANNCG010000973.1:0-5939 GCA_031386385.1 Myxococcales bacterium | reverse complement strand
CGATCACGATGATCGCGCCAGGCAAACAGCAGGGTCCCTGCGACCAGAAAGCCCAAGATCACGCCCACGAGCCGATTGAGATATTCGATCCACGCAAGCCGAACATTGAACCACTGCATAAACTCCACAGGGACATCCGCGACCCGCGTCGGCGGGATCCACATCCCAAAGCAACGCGGCCAATCTGGACACCCCATCCCCGCCCCCGCAGCCCGAACAAGAGAACCCGCGACGATCACCAGATAGGTTGCGATCAACGTGGCCGAAGCCGCGCGAACATACCGACTTTGTTTCATAAGCACCTCAATCTTGGGTCCAGTCTCGGGCGATGTACATATTCTGACCACGATTATCTGTGGAATTTAAATGGCCTTCCGCAGTGACATATTCAGTCCAAACAAAGCGAATTAGTCAATGAATTCAAACATCCTTCGGACTAGATTCTCTTCATGGCAAACCCGCTTCCAAACACTCACACCAACGCAACTAAAACTGCGATTCTCCCAACACAAACGCCGTTTGTGTGTCGGGCAACGAAGTACATTTGGTCCGAAGGGGAAGCGCTCATGACCCACAAACAAGTGCTGCGTGATCCTCACAAGCGGATCAGGGCCTACAAAATTTTTACGCAGTCACTGATCAGCCAGTTTGAGCGACGCGGCATCGAGCCGATGGTGGTTGATGCCTCCCGTCCGAGTCATTCGGACACTCCAATTTCAACACATTGGATGGCGTGGAGCGATGTCGACAGCGCCCCGGTGTGGGGTTTGTTCGCAGAGATGGACCAGAGTACTGTCGAGCCAGCAGACAACGACAGGTCCCGTTGCATCGCGTGGGGCGATGGACCCGTGTTGGCATGGGCGGACGAAGATCCCGCAGCGCTCGATCAGCTTCGCGCAGCGCTTCAAACGCTGCCGCCGTGGCTTCGTGGAGGGATGGTGTCGATGGATGCGGTGTTTCCGGTTCAAATTCGGCTCGAGACGCCTACGGCGCGCAAGAGCGCAGCCGTTCGACATTCGACCGAGCAGGCGAGCGTCATGGGGCGTCGGGCCTCTGGCGGGTAGCCAACATTCTTGGTCATGCCCAAGCCGATCAGCGAGTCACGCCGAGGTTGAGAATCCTGCGATTTTGCAGGGCGCGACGGATCACTTGTGCTCCGCCCAACACAGGCAACCACGGCAGTCGCGTATCTGCTAGCGTTTATGCTCGCGTCGAGGGCGCTTGCCGTCTTATAAAACTTTCTTGCGGGACCTTTGCCGCCCCCACAAGATGATCGCTCCCCGCCCCTCGTGGCAACCACCCTCCGACGCCGCTCCAGACGGCACTCTCATCGTCACCAACCGCTATGACCCCGTAGCTGAGATTGGTGTAGGCGGTATGGGTGCCGTGGTGTTGGCGCGTGCTCTCAGCGGCCCTAGCGCAGGAGTCCATGTCGCGATGAAGCGACTGCTACCTCATTTGGCGCAAGAGCCCGAGGTGCTAAAAGCTTTTCTCGACGAGGTGTATCTGATCTCGGCGATGCATCACCCTTATATCGTTGAGTCGATTGACTGGGGCAAAGATCAGGACGGGCGCTTTCTCGTGATGCAGTTCGTGGCCGGCGACTCGCTGCGAGCGTTGGTTCATGCGCGCGAGCTCGAGCAAAAACATTTGCCTGTGGATGTGATCGCTGAGATTGGGGCGTGCACCGCGCTGGGCCTCCACGCGGCTCACACGCTGCAGGCCGAAGGGCAGGTGTTGGGGATCGTCCATCAGGACATTTCACCTGCAAATATCCTGGTCGGATACGACGGCACCGTGAAGGTGATTGATTTTGGCGTCGCGCGAATTATGTCGCGCAAAGACGAGCAGGACTCTCAAAGTATTCGCGGCAAGTTTGGCTACATGTCTCCTGAACAGCTCCGCGGCATGCCCCTTGATCACCGCTCGGACTTGTTTTCGCTTGGAGTCGTTCTGTGGGAAGCCGTCACTCTGTGTCGACTCTATAGCGCGAAGGATGACTTTGAGACCGCGCGCATGGTTGTGTCCGAGGCACCGGTGGCACCGAGCTCGATTCGCTCGGATGTTCCACCTGAGCTTGATCAAATTATCCTTCGTTGTTTGTCTAAGGATCGGACCGTACGATTTGGCGATGCACGTGAAGTTGCCCGCGCGCTCGCTTCGCTCAGACCTCCGCGCGACCAAGCCCCACATCTCATCGCTGCCGTCACTCGCGGCTCAATGCCCGAGCGACTTGCTTGGATTGAAGACGTCATAGGCCGTCCGGTCAACGTCCTCCCGCGCGGCCCTGTGAGCGACGACGATATGATCGACGCGCCAAATATCCGCGGCGCCGACGCGACGGGCGCCAACCAGTGGCTGGCTGCCGAGGACCAAAACGACACCGAGACTGGGCGCTCGAATGTCCAAGACGTCGATGCGACCCCCTCCGCGCCCATGTCCATGGCAGCTCTTCCTTACGCGCAAGCGATCTCGCCCAACGCAACGCTCACGGCCGCCGCTATTGTCACTCCGCAGGGACAAGTGCAGGGACAGCTGCAGCCGCAAATGCAGCCGCAAATGCAGCCGCAAATGCAACCGCAAATGCAGGGACAGGGCCAAACAATGCAGCCGTCCAGCGCGCAGCAATCCAACGCAGCAGCTCTCGACAAAGTCGCATTCGAAGATCCCTCCCCCTCTTCGACACCATTGAGAATTGCCGCGGACGCCATCGTCGCTGTCGTCGCAACGATTGCCGGATACCTGCTCGGCAGTCGTTAAGCCGACCTGCTCGGCAGTCGTTAAGCCGACCTGCTCGGCAGTCGTTAAGCCGACCTGCACACGTGTCCAAGCCCGACTCTACTTGGTGCGACTGGCGCGAAGCATCACGAGGTCAATCGTGTGCTTTTTATACAGCTCGCGCAAATACCGGCGATGGACGCCCGAGCGGCGAGCAGCTTCTGAGAGATTAAAATTGCTCTCGGCAAACAGTTTTAACAGATACTCTTTTTCAAACGCATCGACGGCCATCTGTTTGGCATCTTGAAACGAGATGTTCGTCTTGGCGATATTGATAATCGCTGCAAGTGATGGAGGGCCCGGCGGGAGAGTCTGCCCAGCGATCAGCGGCGGGTCAGCTGCGTCATCGTAGTCTTCATCAAGGTCGTCGTCTTCGTCAAATGTCGTCACGACGACGCCGGGGCCGCCCGCGAGCATGACGCCTCGCTCAACGTAATTTCGAAGCTCGCGCACGTTGCCTGGCCACTGTCGAGCTTCGAGCGAGGCGAGCGCTGCCTGCGAGATGGACGCTCCGAGCTGCAGCGCGAAGTGCTTCGCGAGAACCTGAATGTCCTCGAGCCTTCCACGAAGTGAAGGAGTTTTTATCCTGGTAACTGCCAAGCGAAAGAGCAGATCCTTGCGAAACCGTCCCGCTTCGACCTCGCCCTCAAGCGAGCGATTAGTCGCCGCTAAGATTCGCACGTCGACAGGAATATATCCGTCCCCGCCGACTGGCTTGACCTGTCGTGCTTCGAGCACTCGCAGCAACGCGGGCTGCAAGTCCGTGGGAAGCTCGCCGATTTCGTCCAAAAAGAGGGTGCCACCGTTGGCTCGACGAAAGGCGCCTTCGCTCGATCCGGTCGCGCCGGTGTAGGCTCCTTTGGTGTGCCCAAACAGCTCGCTCGCGATCAGCGTTGGCGAGACAGAGGCACAATCAAAGACAACAAATGGCTTCGCCGCTCGAGTTGAGCGTTGATGAACCGCTCGCGCAACAACCTCTTTGCCCGTCCCGGTTTCACCCTCGATCAAGACGGTGAGAGAAGTTGGAGCAACGCGCTGAACGGCGGTGCGAAGTTTCTGAATCGCCTGCGAAACTCCAACAAACTCGTCAACGACGTCTTTTGCTTTTGAGTCTTCGATGACTCGGATCTTGACGTTGACTTGTTTGCCCAGCACGAGCAGCGCCTCAGAGACAACCGGTAGCTCGCGGATACGGGCGCCTTGGAAGTGCGTTCCGTTTTTGGTCTCGAGATCGGCGACTTCGACGCCGTGCGGGTAGACGCGCACCTCAAGATGGTGCCGCGAAACAAACGGATCATCGATCATGATCTCGTTGTCAGCGTCTCGCCCAATCCGGACAATACCTTCCCGGACTCGAACTAACGAGGGCGTACCAGATGTTTGCACTTCGACAGTTCGCGTTGGAGCTGTTTTAAACTTCAACGCGTGCGCAGTGACGGTTTTACTCCCGTCGTCCGACATATATTAACCCACTGTATCATTCACTCGGATGATTAGCGAAATATCTTCGCAAGCTCCGAGATCTAAAGCGTTTGTAGGTCAAAACAACGACGACCGGTCACTCCGCCGAAGAGCCCGCACGACGCGCGTCTGCTTGCGTTACCGCTCGCAGACTGTACTCTCCGGTTTCAACTCCGGCAGGAATCAGCAAGAGCCCCAAAAATTCGCCCCGGTCGTTTGTCGCTGTGGTCCCGAGAGACTGCACCTGGTGTCCGTGACGCATCAACTGAAACTCCACCGCCATCCCCGCAGCGCCATCCCCGTTGCCATCTCGAACGCTCCCTACCACTCGAACCATCGAGCCCCGGACAAAGCCATCGGCAGCAGCAAAACCCGCAGTGAGATCGGCTTGAACTTGGGCTATTTGTGTGACGGTTCCGACGCGCGCAGCGTTGCTCGAGCTTGCGCTTGCCGACACGTCATCGGGGCTCTGTGCACGAGACGCAGCCTGCGCGAGCGCCTGCTCGCTCAACGCGGACGCGGTCGCTCGTGCCCCCGCTCGTGAGCGGCCGCCATTGGCACCGCCGTTTGCGTCTCCAGAGGCGTTTTCATTGCCTTCGCTACTGGCACTTTCACGCCACACGCCACCGTCACCACGCTGCGAACTTGCGGGGTTTGCGCGCGCGCTAAACTGCCGCTCAAAACTCTCAGGACGTGGAAAGGGATCTCCCGCTGGAGTCTCAAATCGCCTGCGATTTGTCGCGTTTTCTGTATCGAGAGGGACGTCCCATCCGCCCAAGTCCACCCGCGCCCAACCCGTCCGTTGCAGCCACACCTCAACCCATGCGTGCGCTTCATTTCCGACGTATCGCGCAGGCACCCCCATCGCTTGCAGCGTCAGCATCATCGCATACGCGCGATGACGGCACGCCCCCACGCCGCCGAGCGCAAGATCAGTGTACAAGTCGGCGGACTGATTCGGAAGCTCGGCATCGCGAAAACCTCTAAAATGCCCCACCAATCGCCCAAGCACCTGGCTGAACGGCTGATCGGTGTTGATCCCGAGCCGGTCCAGTACGCGTTGCGCTCGTCCCTGCAACCATGAGGGCGCAATGGGTCGCAGATCTTCAGGGACCAACTGAACTACCTCGCGCACGCTGACCGCCGAAACACCCATTGGAGCGAACCTGCTCTCCGGGGCCTCGACCGCAAACTGCAGCCTAATGGTCGCAGCACGATCGGCTCGCACAAACCAGTTGCCTGCGGCGTCTTCAAAAAACGAAACGGCCTCTCCGTCGCTTGCGCTGTAACGCAGTAAGCGTTGCTCGCCACCCACTCCAGCGAGCGGGGTCGGCGATGCAGGATTGAGCTCGATGAGGGTGTCTCCAACAAAGTGAGCGACACGTTGTCCAGCCCAGTGTGTCGGGGCCTCAGCGTTGACGATGAGCGCCCGCAAGGCTGGGTCGCGCACCGTCAGGCGTCCAAGTTCATCCACCATGTCCATGGCTGTGCCGCGTTTGAACGGCTGAATGGACGGAGTGAACACCTCACGGTAGGTCAGCCGTGTTCCGGTTGAAGAGTGCGTCGTGCGGTCCATTTCGCGCGAGGGCGCACCCATACCGGACTGAGGTCGCTCAACACCTTGATCGATTCTGGCGTTTTCGTTCCATCCGGTTTGGGTTCCGGCGGCTTGTGCGACCGACGCGCTGCTGGAGGGTGCG
>JANNCG010000966.1:0-19651 GCA_031386385.1 Myxococcales bacterium | reverse complement strand
CGATGGCGGAGGAGGCCGCACGGATGTTGTCGTGGCGCGGGGAGATGCTCCGAATGCGGATGTGCCTCCGGGAGCAGACGTGCCCAATCCTGTGGTGGGCCAACGGTGCCAGCTGGACAACCAGTGCAACATGGGCCCAGCGTGCAGCGTGGGGCGCTGCGGACGTGACGGTTTGTGCAGCTATTCTGCAGATGTTTCGCGTTGTGAGTGTGATCCTAACTGCCACACCGAATCGAACATGGGCGCGATGGGATGGCAGGACATGGGTCGCACCGGTGTTGAGTTTGATGCGGACTCTAACGGCTTGATTGTGCGCGCGGATATGCGTCGGGGTGACTATCTTTGGGTGCCCAACAGTGGTGAAGCTTCGTTCTCGAAGTGGGACGCAAACACTGGGATCGAGATCGCCAAATATCGTGTAGGCATTATGGGAACCGGCGGACAGGACTCCCCCTCGCGTGTGGTGGTTGATGGTCGCGGAGATGCCTTTGTGGCCACTCGTGGTATCGGTGTTGTCGGGACCGTGACCAAGGTCGCGGGAGACATCCGTGACTGCGTCGATCGCAACATGAACGGGATGATCGATACCTCGCAAAATCGCATGGATTCACGCCCACTCGGGCAAGATGAGTGTGTGCTTTGGAGCACACAAGTGGGACCTGCAAACGGGCTGCTGCGAGCTCTCGCGATTGGACCAGGAACCGAAGACGAGCCTGGCGGCTCTGTCTGGGCTGGAATCTGCGGCGCGACCACGGGACAGTGGCGCTTGAACTCGCGCACGGGCGCGATCGTGCAGAACTTCAACATTCCACGCTGTACGTATGGCGCGGTCGCAACGCGTGATGGCAACATTTGGTTTCACACCCCCAGCGGCGGCGTGACGCCCATTAACTCGGTGAACAACACCATCGGTGAGTACGCGCAAATCAGCGCAGCGCCGGCTGAGTGTCGCTCGTCCTATGGGATCACGGCAGACGCGAACAATCGACTTTGGTTCTCTCGCTCGGGCAACGGATCTGCTGGTTATGATCCTGCGACACGTCAGTGGACGTGTATGCAAGCGACGGGCGTTGCTGGTGGTCGCGCCGGAGCCATTGGGTCAGGCATCACCGTGGATGGGATGAACCAAGTGTGGGGCCCACAAGCCGGGAGCCCAATGCTCTTTTATGTGTGGCCTTCGGCTGCATTTACTCCTGGCGGGTTGATTCCTCCTGCGATGATTCGCACGTATAATCTCGGTCGCGCGTGGCCCGGGTCTGCAGCGCTCGGTGCCGATCGGGCAGGTCGTATGTGGGTTGTCCAAGGCAACGAGCTGGTGCGTTTTGATCCGCTCGGCGGCGGTCAAACCTCGTACACCGGGCCGGTTGGCGTTTATAGCTACACAGACTTCACGGGCGCTGTGCGCCGGCTCGTTCTTCGCGAGGGTGAGTACACACAAGACTATCACCGCTGTGCGATGGGGCGCTTCACGACCCTCGGTTGGTCCGCTGAAACCCCAGGCGATTCACGCTTGATCTTTCAGGTTCGCACCGCGAACTCAGCGGCAGGATTGGCCGCCGCCGCCCCTGTGACGGTAGCCAATCTTCCTGGCGCCAATCCTCCCATCGATATCGACGCAGCGCTTACCGCGGCGGGTATGACCAACGGCGAGTATCTGCGTGTGTCCGTGCAGTTTCGACCAGGAATGGCTACGCCCGTGTTGCGTGGGCTCTCGGTTGAGCATCGCTGCAACGTAATGGACCCTGGTTGAGCGAACGGGGTGAGTGACTCGCAGCCTGAGCGCACGATTGACCTTCGCGACAGTCTCTCACTCAAAAATTCATTTCGCTTTCCGCTACAATCAAAAGCCTCTCGGCGCGACGTGATGATTGGGGGGCTTTGGCTGCTTGTCCCGGTGGTGGGGTGGTTGATGAACATGGGGCACCGCGTGCGCGTGGTGCACCGGATGCATCACGGGCAAACACCGTGGCCTGCCTGGGAAAATCCAGCTGAACTCATCAAGCACGGCTTATACACCTTTAGCGGTATGGTCTTCTATGGCGCCCCTGGTGTCCTGCTCATGGCGCTGGGGGTGTGGCTTAAGCGACCCGTGCTGGGAGCTATAGGATTTGTGTTATGGGCGCTCGCCGTGGTGGCAATCCCTGGGTATATGTCGCACTACTGTCGCGAGTTTGACCCACGCGAGATCTTCGATCCGTTTCGCGCGCTCAGGCGCGTCGGTCAAGGCGGCATCGCGTACTGGAAGGCGTGGAGCGTTGTCGTCTCCGCCATGCTCGTTTCGTTTTTGGGGCTCCTCGCGGGTGGGGTTGGCTTTGTCTTCACCAGCGTGTGGTTTTGGCAGGTGGCTGCGTTTAGCTTTGCCACCGTCTTTACCCAGCGGTTTAAGCTCGATGCTTCGGCAACGGATTAGGGGCGTGTTGCTAAAACGGCGAACTACAAAATTCCGACGCTTGATAATATAGGTGTTGTAAACACCGCGCGTGCTTCGGGGGTCGTCAGCAGCTTGTTGCGTGCGTTTTGCCAGCGCGTGATGCGATCTGTGCCGAAGTACCGTTTGACCGTTGCGTTGTCCATTCCGTACTCCTGACCCCAGTGACAGGTGTAGTCGATGTTGTTGGCCTTGAGCGCGGCCCACACCGCTTGTTGGATCTTGGTCAGATCGGGGCTGCCCAGGCTGGGGACCTCGATGTAGCAGTTCATGTCGTGGATGTTCATCCCGAGCAGCGCGTTGGTCTTCTTGGCAAAACGCACACCAATGGCACCAAGCAAGTGTCGGCCCTGGGCCGCCTCGTCTTGCATCGCCTTCAAGATCACCTTCAGCGCCGGAACCGCGATCTTGTGATCCACCGCAAACTCTGTGCTTCGCCCGTTGCCCTGGGGCAAATTCGTGGGGCCAAACACATGCCCCGAGAAGGTCGCCACTTGCGTCCCGGCCTTGAACTGATTGGCCGTCATCGCGACGACCAAATCGCGCACAGCAGCGGACGTAAGCGAGTTGTCAACAGCGCCAATCAGCGCTGAGAGCAAACGGCTCGTGTCGCTCGGCAACATCGCGCTGGTGGGTCCGGGGGGCGTGTATTGCATCCCCTGCGGAGGGTCTTGCTTCCACATCAATGTTGGAAAAGATCCCAGCTCTGAGCCCTGAGCGTAGGGACTTAATACAACAGAAAAGTGATATGGCTGGGTGGTGTTTGCCGGATACAACTTTGAGGTGTCCAGCGTCTCAATGGCGGCCCACACGTCTGGATCCATTAAGGGACGAGCGATCAGGGTGTTCGTCAATTGGTACAACGGAACCGCCTCGATAATAAACGAGTGCACAAATCCCAGCGCTCCGATGGCGACTTGCGTGGCATAAAACATGTCGTCGTCGCATACGTCGGTGACGGTAAAGCCCGTCGCGGTTGCGTACCAAGCCGCGAGCTCGGGAGTGAAGCGTCGCTTTGTAGGCTGCACGAGCGAGGCTTGGTTCACGCCCGTCACAATAAAGGCGCCGAGAATGGTGTCATGGACTGCGCCGATTTGTAGGGCTGAGCCGTGTGTTCCGGTGGCGACGCAACCCGCGAAGAGGTGTCCGTCGTTGGCGCCGGAGGTTTGAATCGACAACCCCCAGCTTCCAAGGATAGTGTTGAGATTTCTCATCGTGCTGCCGCCCTGAACAATCACCGGAACTCCCTTGCGTGCGGCGGACTCTGTCACATAATCTGCAGTGATTTTCGTTGGATCAACCTTGAAGATTTTGTTCGCATTGCCCTGATCGATCAGCACGTTTTTCGGATCAAGGACGTTGCCAAGGGACCACTTCGCGCCCTGCGTGGTGATGCGCTCGGGCGGCGTCGCTTTCATGCAATAATCAATGATTTGGTTGAGCCCTTGGGCTTGGCGGCTCCAACTGCCGGCCGGTGCGGTGCCGGTCGAGTTGGTGTTGTCGAGTGTGCAGTACGTCGAGATCGGTCGGTTCGCGATGGTGTGATGAAAGTTAAACCACTGGCCGATCGAGTCGACGGTGGTGAATGCAAACTTTGGGGTGGTCATTGTGTCTTTGCCTTCGCGTTAAGGGTTGGTCACAGTCGCAGTGCTCGGAGCACCGGCGCCGCCACTGCTTGGGGTCGTTGTCGTGTCCGTTGATGCGCCCGTTGGTTGGTTCGGAGCCGCGCACTGCACGATCGCCGCGTTGCCGCCCTCAATCAAAATGCTGTCGATCCCGTTCGGACAGGCGGGCAAAGTGAAGCTGCGTGTTCCGGCGTTGTTAAACCGCGAGAGGTCTTGGTTCGGATCGGTGCTGCACGCCCCATTGTCGGCTGGACATCGCTGCAATGGACCCGATGGGCCTGCAGAGTTTTGCACCCGAAGGACCATATTGGGCACACAACCGCCCAGGCAAAAAATTGCAAATGCAATATATGCTACAGACGATATTGTTCGCGAATTGTTGCGATACTCACTTGAAAATTTAGACGTCATTTGGCGAAGACTCCGTTCTTTGGGGCGTCCCATCCTCCCTCCACTACTGTCCGCTTAGCATCGCGTAACCAATACGCGAAGTGCGCTTCGAGACGGATTGAACGAACCCTTGAGCCGCAAGCGTACGGCAATCGCTCTGCGCGCGACAAGCTCCCGTTGGGCTAAATCACACAATGGCCACATTGCACGTCACTGAGCACCCCCGAGCACCCCCGAGCACCCCCAAGCACCACGGCTCACGTCTTTGACGCCAAGGTGTGCACTGTTCACATCGGGACGGGGGTCTCGATCCCGAGCAGATCAAGGCCAACTCGCAGCGTGTCTGCCGCTACGGTGACAAGCGCCAGTCGACCCGAGCGAGCGGGTTCTTCGGCGTCGATCACGCGACATTCGTTCCAAAAGGTGCTGGCCTTGGCGGAGAGTTCGTAGAGGTATGTGCAGAGTTTGTGAGGATGCAAGGTGCGCTCAACCAGCTCAAGCACGGCTCCGAACTGCAGCAAGTGCAAGGCGAGGGCCTTCTCTGCGGGGTGCTCAGCGATAGAGAGAGGGGTGTTTGCTGGGACAACCTTATGCCCCGCGAGCTCAGCTTTGGCCAAGATGCTACGAAACCGTGCGTGAGCGTATTGCAAGTACGACCCCGTGTTGCCGTCGGTCGAGACCATCCGATCAGCGTCAAATACGTAGTCTTTGATGCGGTCATTCGCCAGATCAGCATATTTGAGTGCGCCAGTCCCCACCTTGCGTGCGATGGACTCTTGCTGCTCTTCACTCAAGTGTTTGGAGGCGTCTTTCACCACGTTAAGTGCGCTGTCGGTTGCGGTATCGATCAGGTCAATCAGACGCACCGTCTCGCCCGATCGGCTGCGAAACATCTTTTTGTCCGTCCCCAAGATCGAGCCAAACGCGACGTGCTCAACTTTGACCGCGTCGGTGAGCCACCCAGCCATGCGCGCGACGGCAAACACCATCGCAAAGTGTTGCTCTTGCGGATGGCCCACGACGTACAAAATTCTCGAGGCTTTCAGCGTCTGCGTGCGGTACTTGATCGCCGCGAGGTCCGTTGCGGGATAGCCAAATCCCTCATCGGATTTGCGCACGATCAGCGGTAGCGGTGCGCCGTCCCGGTTTTTAAAACCCGGAGGAAACACGCACAGCGCGCCACCGTTGAGCGAGGCGATTTCGCGCTCTTCAAGCTCGTTTGCCACCGGCTCAAGCATGTCGTTGTAGAAGCTCTCTCCGGCGATGTCTGCGGAGGTAAGAGTCACTCGCAGTCGATCATAAACAACTGCGAAATAGCTCGCAGAAATCTCGACGAGCTTCTTCCACAAGCGCAACGTCTCAGCGTCTCCGCCCTGCAAGAGCACCACCCTCGCGCGGGCGCGGTCTTTAAACGCGTCGTCCGCTTTAAACTTCGCGCTGGCCTCGCGATAAAACGCACCAAGCTCTCCCACGCTGCCTTCGCTTGCAGCCTGCGCTTCGCCGAGATCGAGCAGGTGTTCGATGAGCATTCCGAAGGGAGTGCCCCAGTCCCCGACGTGGTTTTGGCGAATGACTTTGTGCCCTCGAAAATCCATCAATCGCGCGAGGGCATCGCCGATCACCGTGCTGCGCAGGTGCCCCACGTGCATCTCTTTGGCCACGTTTGGAGCGCTGTAATCGATCACTACCGTCTCGGGCTTTTCGACCGTGGGGATGCCCAAGCGAGGATCGTTAATGAGCGATGAGATGCTCTGCGCGATCCACTCAGCGCGCAGGGTGAGGTTGAGAAAGCCAGGCCCGGCGATCTCGATGTGGGATACCACGTCGTCGATCTTGAGCGCTCCGATCAGCTCGGTGGCCACTTCGCGTGGATTTTTGCCGACCTTTTTCGCAAGCGGCATGGCCACGTTGGCCTGCAAATCGGCGCGCTCTGAGCGTTGAATCAGCGGGTCAATGGACGCGTGCTCTTCGCCGTAGAGGCGCTGGATGGCGAGGGCGAAGCGGACTTGAAGAACTCGAATGGGATCAACGGTGGTGGGCAGAGACATAAAGTTTGTGCCCATGTCGGTAACCCTCAATCCCTCCTTTGGGAAGGGCATTGTTGACTACGCAACAAGCCCCAGCGCCTTTCGCCCGAGCTGGTGTGCATCTTTGGTGCGCTCAAGGGCCTCCGGTGTGGTGAGCTCGCGAAACGCGCGTTCGTGAAACCGTTCTTGTGGCAGGATCTTCGCAAACACCGCCCGAATGTCCTCAGGAGCCTCGGGGTCGTTGGCGATAGCCTCGATGCGCTCAAGTCGCATTTTTTCTGCGTGAGCGCCCACCGCACAGCCCGTCTCAAAGTCCAGGTCGAGGCTGAGGTGTTTGCTTTTTCCGAGAGTGTGCTTCCAGTAGCGCTCTTGGGTTGTGCCAACATCAGTTGAGATCCCTCGAGCGATGAGAAGTCGCTCCATCCAGGTGGCGTGCAAGTGCTCTTGCTCCGCGATGACGGTCAAAATCCGGTACTGGCGTGAGCCCTCAGCGCAGTACTGATCACGCAGATCTTTGATGCGCACACACGCGGTGGTCTCGCCGCGCAGCTGGCTGCGAAGCCAGTGGGCGAGGGTGTCCGGAGAGCGCTTGGTTTGGTTCCACCAGGTGACGGAGGTGACGGGTGCTTTTGTGGTTTCAGTGTGTCGGTCGGTGGTTGTCATGGAGCGAGTCCTTTTGTGAGTGTCGGTGTGAGCGTGAACTTAGGGCTCCTCACTATCCGTGAGAACTCGTATGATTGGATATGTTATCGCTCTCGCCGATAGTTGACTCGTCGTTGCTTCGAGCCTTTGTGGCTTTCGCTCAAGAAAAAAACTTCACCCGCGCGGCCAAGCTCATCGGGCTGTCGCAGCCGGCGCTGTTTGATCGCATCAAGAAGCTCAGTGACGTTGTGGGCGTGGCGCTCTACGAACGAGAAGGCCGGACGCTGTTGCTCACCGCAGCGGGGGTAAAAACGGCGGCGTTTGCTCGGCAACAGTTACAGCTAAGCGAGCGATTTATCAGTGATATCCGAGGTGATGCCGCGGTTGAGTCGGTGACTCTTGCCGCAGGCGAGGGGGCGTATCTGTACGTTATCGGCAACGCGGTTCGCGAGTTTGTTCGCGAGAGCGAGGTGCGACTATCGGTGCTTACTCTGGGTGGTCCGAGCGCGGTGACCGCGGTGCTTGAAGGTGTCGCCCAGCTGGGTGTGGGGGTGGTTGATTTGGTGCCGCGCGGGCTGGCGACGCACCAATTGTTGTCTTGCCCCATGATGGCGGCGATTCCCAAGCGTCACAGGCTGGCGTCCAAGCGCGAAGTGACGCTGCAAGATCTGGCCGGAGAGACGATCGTGCTTCCGCCTGAGGGACAGTCACACCGAGCCTTTGTCGGTCGCGCGCTTGCCAGCGTGGGTGTGCACCTTGAGCAGACCGTCGAGGCCGACGGCTGGCCGCTTTTGTTGCACTTCGCGTCGTTGGGGTTGGGGATCGCCGTGGTCAACGGAGTGTGCACCGCGCCGCGGGACGTAGTGCTGCGAAAGATCCCGGAGCTAGGGACGGTTTCGTATAGGGTTTTTTCTCGCAAAAACGAGAAGCTCTCACTCGCCGCGCAGGACCTTCAGCGCCGAATGTTGAAGCCTATGTTAAAGCTTAAAAACTAGCTGCTCTCGGTGTCGCGGAGGTACTTCTCGGCCAAGGTCAACAACACGCGAAACTCAAACACTCCGTCCGCAGCTCGCTTGCGCGCAATGTCGTCTCCGCCCAGCGATGTCAGGCGAGAGTGGACTAACTCACGCGCGGTCCGCAGCGCGTCTTCGGCTTCAACGTACAGCCCACAGGCAAAGAGTGACTCGATAAATCCCATCCAAATCACAAGGTCAAAGTCTTCAATTGTGTGCACGAGCTCCAAGATTCCCATCGCTTGGCGGGCTTCTTCGAGCGCCTGTTCGTGTTGTCCGAGGGCGACTCGAATTCGAGACAAAACTCCTAAGGAGGATGCCCGCATGGATGGGTTTGCAGCTGCTTCAAATGCCTGCTCGGCAAAGCCCAATGCTCCCAGCGGGTCTTGTGCCTCAAGTCGTGCATTTGCGATGTAGAGCAACGTCACGCTGATCATCGTACGGTTACTTTGCTGGCGAAATCCCTTAAGCGCGAGGGCTCCCTCTTCTTCTGCTTCGTGCGGCCGACCGAGGTGCCCGAGCACCAGCGCGAGGTTTGAGCGCGCCATCCCCTGCACATCGCTGAGACCAAGTCGCACAGCCACGTCCAACGCCGCGCGGAGCTCATCTTCGCCCTCAGCGAGCGCACCGAGCTGCGAATATGCATACCCCACGTTGACTCGCTGCATCGAAGCGGCGCGCAAATCACCGGCTTCTTCGAGCAGTGTTGCGGCTTGGCTCATGGTGTTGGCAAACTGACCGAGCTCACCGCGAGCGTGAGAGATCATGCCGTTTGCGATCAAGATGCTTCCACGGACGCGGGCGTCCCAGTTGATCTCTCCCGAGGCCTCGGCATGATTCAACCGCTCGAGCAATTGCTGGGCCATTTCGCTGTATCCGTGGTGACTCAACTGAATCACTCCTTTTGCGCAGGCCATCGCCTCGGCGCCAGAAACTCGCCGAGAGTTGATCGTCAGCAACATTTTCGCGGTGCTTGAGAGTCGAGGCTTGTCCGCCAAACGTCCGGCTGCTTGAAGGACCTCCATGACGGCTCTAAACCACGCGTCACACCCCGGTGGAAGCCGCTGCAGCGCCTCGTCCCCCGCGGTGAGGGCCTCGGGGTTTTCTCCACGCCACCGATGCGCTTCTGCGCGCAAGAGCCAAAGCTCGCCCGCCGAGGCGTCGTCCACGTCGCAGGCCAACGCTCGCTCTGCGTAGGTAAGAACGGCCGCGAGGTCCGAGCGCTCCATCGCGTCTGTGGCTGCTTGAGCAAAAAATCCCGCGGCGCGATCGGGTCTAAGTCCGCGCTCAAAGTGCTCTGCGACACGCAGCGGATCGGGGTCGCCCATCTGTGCAAGCCACTCGCCTGCGACATAATGTGCCGTCGCGCGGTCCTCTTCGGTCAGCATCGCGTACGCCGCGTCGCGAAGAAGTGCGTGACGAAAACCATACTGAATCTCTCCGGCATAGCGCGAGTCCGCCCGGCGCGTGATCATCTCTGCGGACTCAAGGGCGCTTAGCCATCCGAGCAGCTGGCGGGGGTCTTGCTCGCCCAACAAGAGCGCGAGCGCGCCTGGCCAGAGCTCTCCGCCGAGGACGCTTGCCAGTCGCAGCAGTCGTCGTGACTCAGGCGGCAGTACCTGCAAGCGTGCGTCTGCGACGGCTAACACAGCCTGGGGCAAAGCAGTCGTCTCGCCCACCGACGCGGCGCGAATGAGCTCTTCGAGGACAAACGGGTTGCCGCCTGCCCGCTCTACAATGCGCTTCAGCAGCGTATCTTCTATGTCAGGAAGCACCGCTCGTATCAGCGACTCGGCGTCCTTCTTTCGCAGCTCACCTAAGCGAAGCTCAAGAACAGATCGCGCTTCAAAGAGTGATTGAAAGGTCTCATGCACCTCGGGTCGCGCAAAGCCCACGATCATCAAGGGGCTGTCGTTTAAAACGCTGAGCGCGCTGTCTAGCACCGCGAGTGACGGCGCGTCCGCCCAGTGGATGTCTTCGATCACAAACAGCAAGGCATGCTTGGCGGTCTCTGCGCGAAGCCAGTCGTCCCACGCGCGACGAATCTGATCGGCCATGAGCATGCGATCGGCGCGTGCAGCTTGCAATTGCGCGAGCGATTCTGCAGCAAAATGTGTACCTGTGAGCTCTCCCAAAAATGCGGCGACACGGGGACTGTCTGCCGCAGGCACCGTTTGGGCGACACGCACTCGAAGTTTTTCGCGCCGTATCCCTTGCGAGTCCGAGTCGTTGATCCCCGCAGCGCGCCGCACGAGCTGTCCGAGCAACCCGAGCGCTACGCCAGCGCCGTTGGGGTCCGCGAGAGCGACGACGATTTGCGGAGACCCTGTGGCCTCCATCTGCGGTCTGACTCTCTCGGTCCACTCCCATCGCAGTCGGGATTTGCCCCGGCCCGCCGGTGCCGTCACTAAGACAACTTTTGACGCTGGGCCTTCGAGGCACTCTTCGAGTGTCGAGTCCAAGATCGCGATCTCGCGCTCACGTCCCACGGTGCTGGTGCTAAATCCAAGCAGCTTCGGGGGGCCCTCACGGCGCGCAAGCTGCTCGCCCCGAACGACTTTGTATTCGCCGTCGTCTTCGACCAAAAAATGCGCACTCAGCAGCGTCGCGGTGACGTCGTCCACCATCAGCCCTTGTGCGGGCCAACCCAACAGATCGACCGCTCGCTCAATCGCGTCCACGGGGATCGCGTCTGCCTTCGCCAGGACCCTGCATGTCACCAGCGCGAAGGCTCCATTGCCTAGTGTTTTTCGCAGTAGAAGTCCTGTACGAGCGGCGCTCAGCACCGCATCACTTGAGGACCAACGAAGGCCGAAGACCGCGGCGCAGCGGGCGTCGAGCATGGAGAAGGTCTCTGCGTTGCGCGCGGTGGCTTCGGTGCAAAATCGAGTTACTAACGGCCCTGGGTCGTCAGCATTTTCAAAGCTCGCAAAGAGGACACAGACCAAGCGCCTCTCGGCGGCGCCTAAGGGACGACTGCTTGAGGACGGTGGAGCAAAAGTGCCTGTTGCGACGTCACTGCGTGAGACCGAAGCGCCACTATCGATGGATCGGCTCAGCCCTGCAATGTCTGTTTCGTTGTGGGGGGTCTCGGTCGAGAGTCCATGAGCCTTAGCCTCTTGCAAGGCTTGTCCCAGCTCGGCGGCAGAGGCAAACCGGTCGGATGGAGTGCGCGCCATCGCCGTGCGCACGATGGCTGCAAACTCGGGGTGTAGTGTGGGCACAAGCTGCGAGATATCCGGCAATTCACCGAGCAATATCTGCGCGAGGACAGCGTGCGGAGGTCCCTCAAACGCACGGCGGTGCGCCAGCATTTCAAACAGCACTGTGCCAAGCGAAAACAGGTCAGCGTGGAGTGTGAGAGCGCTGTCGCCACGGGCTTGTTCGGGGGCCATGTACGCGGGGGTTCCGACGAGCATCCCGGCGACGGTGAGGGTGGCATCGCCGCGAGCGCGTGCCGCACCAAGATCAAGAACGGTGACGTGAAGCGTCCCATCGGCGAGCTCGCGGACAAACAGGTTGGACGGTTTGATATCCCGGTGAACAATCCCTAAGCTATGGAGTGCCTCTAACCCCACTGTCACTTGACGAGCAATTTCGCAGGCATCTGCCACACTCACCGGGCTCAGTCTCTGCCGCACCGCGAGAGACTGCCCATCCAACCACTCAAGCACCAGGCATGGACAGCCCTGGTTGTCGACGCCGTCGGCGATATAGCGCACAACGTGTGGGTTATCGACTCGCTCAATCAAGCGAGATTCTAGCAAAAACCGCTCGAGCTCCGCGGGATCTTCTCCGCGCACGACGATGCGCTTGATCGCCACACGCTCGCCAGTGACGCGGTCTTCTCCCATAAGCACCTGGCCAAAGGCTCCGCGCCCGACCTCATGCCCAAACACGAATCGCTGCTCAAGGGACGGTCGCAATGAATGTTCGCTCAACGGGTCAAAACGCTAACACTACAGGCACTCCGAAGTCACGGGCAGCACCAGGTGAAGCGTCCTCCTTGGTGCTCGATGGCTCGGGTTGATTGCTCCACACCCCTGCGGTGACCACCGTGTCGGCCTGCGTGTGGGATGCCCTGAAATAACTCTTGCGCCTGAAGCATGTCGAGCACCGGAGCGAGGGCTGCACGGCATCCTGCTCGCCTTGCGTCCTGATCGGACTCTGCGACGCTGGCATACTGAGGATCCACTCGCCAGGCGTTGCTCTGGCCTCCGATCATTGCACACAGTTGTGCCTGCCTTGGTGCGCGTTGAAAAGTGTGCCCTTCGAGCTGTGGGCCGCCGGACTCTGAACTGGGATTGTTGAGCGGAGGCGGTGGTGGTGGCGGCGCTATCGGAAACGACGAACCCATCTCGCGCGCAAGGTCCACGTCGTCGGGATCCACCGGATCCGCAATGGCCAGCGAAGAGGCATCCTTCGGTTGTGCTGCGAGGATTTCGACATCTGCGCTGGCAAGCACCATGGCTCCGGAGTCAGCGCCGAACACACCTTCAAGTGCGAGGCGGTTCATCCTGTTGCGCGCCGAAAGCTGTGAGTTGCGCGTCAACAAGACGGCTCCGCCAGCAAGGGCAGCGATGAGGCAAATCACAAGCAAAACTATCACGGTGACCGCGACTGAGCTGCTCTGTTGAGGCTTCGGCGCGACCGGATACTGTTGCGAAGGGTTCTGTCCAGCAAGCTTGGGCTGATCCACTGGATTCGCAGAGCCGACCCAGGGCGCTCCGGTGTTGGTGGCCGCGACGTTGTTCGAGAGCGGGGACTGCACTTGCGGACCGTTGTTGGTCGCGATGTAATTGGACGACTCCGCGCGGGTTGGTGGCGGAGACAGCGCGACCGGTGCGGTCCCAGAGGCCTCACGCAACACGTTGGCGACGACCTCGCAGGCCACACGTCCGTGCACAAATCGTTGTGTTGCATCGCGCTCGACGCAGCGCTCAAACCATGAGTCAAATTCGAGAGAAATGTGTACGTTGGGGTTGTACTTCTGCGCACGCACAGACGCGCTCTCGATGGGGTCAAAGAGCATCTCTTTGAACAGGGCCGTGATGGGCGAGCTCTCGGTGTTGGCGGCCAACCAGTAGGAGCTTCCGACGAGCGAACGAAACGCGATGAGCCCAACAGCCCACACATCGGTCGCGGTTCGCACTTGCCCCGCGCTCTCAGCTTGCTCGGGGGCCATGTACAACGGCGTGCCCATTTGGCTCGTCGAGGTGGCGCTCGAGCGGTTCTCTTGGACCACCTTGGCAATGCCAAAATCGAGGATTTTGAGCGACCAACCGAATCGCGCGCTGCTGTCGCGGGTGAGGTACAAGTTTTCGGGTTTGAGATCGCGATGCACCACGCCTACGTCGTGCGCGGCGCCCAGGGCTTCACCGAGCTGCGCGAACATTTCGGCCAGCTCTCGGGCTTGAATGGGTCCGGTACGGTCAAGACGCTGCTGTAGGGTCTCGCCATCAAGCAGCTCCATCGCTAGCCAGGGAGTCCCGGTGAGGGCATCGACTCCAGCGCCTATTACTTCAACAATATGCGCGCTGCGAATCCCTGCACTTACGCGGGCCTCTGCGAGAAAGCGCTCGCGATTTTTTGGGTCGCGCACCATTTGCGGGTGCATCACTTTGAGCGCCCTACGTCGGTTGGTGCTTCGTTGAAGAGCGATATACACCGCGCCCATACCGCCCTCAGCGAGAGGTCTCTCGATGACGTATTCGTCTGCGATCACTGAGCCGTTAGTGGGGCGGTCGAAGACCTCCATGGGCTTAAGAGTACATCAGCCGACGGAGATAAGTTCTACCTCAAATACCAACACCGAGTTGCCTGGAATCACCGGCGGATATCCCTTGGCCCCATACCCCATCGACGGAGGAATCGTGAGCTTTCGCAGCCCCCCGACCTTCATTCCCGCCACACCTTTGTCCCAGCCCTGAATGACCTCACCGGCGCCGAGCTCAAACTCAAACGTCTCGTTGCGGTCGCGCGAGCTGTCAAACTTCTTGCCGCTTGTCAAAGTGCCCACATAGTGAACCTCGACGGGCTTGCCTGATTTTGCCTCTGCGCCGGTACCAACGCGAAGGTCTTCAATGATGAGTTCCGTTGTCATGGGCGAAGTCTTCGCACGACTCATGCTACGCTCGCAAACGACAAATGAACGCCAAGGGTCTCACCGCCACAGTTCTTACGATCGTGCTGCTTGCCAACCAAGCCAACGCGCTCGACCGGTTGACGTACCCTTACCGAGGCGTGACGCACATTCACCGTGAAATTCCTGGGGTGGATGCGCACATTGTGACCATCGATTTGGCCTGCGCGGAGATCGACGTGACCTCTACACGCTCGCGCGAACGCTTCGCGACGGTGCCTGTATGGGCCCGCGAAAACCACGCGCAAATTGCCATCAACGCAAACTTCTTTGACGACGGTGCGAGCTCTTGCGGCTTGGCCGTTGGTGATGGCCGCGTGTGGCGTGACAGCTCGCAGTCCAACTGTGGTGCCTCACTCGCGCTCGGTCGCAGCAGAAATGGCTGGCGCGCAGAGGTGTTTGATAGCTTTGGTTGGGCGCGGCAAAACCCGTTTTTATGGGCGTCGCAAGTGATCACGGGCAAGCCCATCTTGATCCACAACGGCGTGACGTTTTTGCACCCGCAAGACCCCATCGGGATGTACCGGGACCACCCTCGCACAGCGGTCGGACTCGCGGCGGATGGGCACACCTTTGTGATCGCTGTGATCGACGGTCGGCGAAGAGATCTCCCCGGGATGAGCTCACTTGCGATGATCCCTTTGCTCGAAGAGTTTGCTGTGAGCGAGGCGATCAATTTGGACGGCGGTGGCTCAACGACGCTGTACATCGCGTCCGAGGGTGGCGTCGTGAATCACACAAGTGACGGTCACGATCGCACGGTGATCAACCACCTGGGGTTCAGGATCACATCGGCCTGGGACACGATAGATCCATAGCGAATTTGCAGATATTTTGCGATTATGGGGGAGGCGGAGGTGGGGGCAACAGTGCCTGGAGTGGGGTGATGATTGTCTCATCAATCGCCACTGGGATCGGCGAGAGCACGGTGGGTACTCCGGCAGGCGGCGCGGGGTCTTTGCAGTCTCGCAGTGGGCCCTGGGCGTTGCGTGAAGGACACAACGCAAGGCGGTCGCGTAGACCTGGCTCATTCGTGAGCTGCGACTGGTGGCGCAGGGCGGTGAAAAAATATCCCGAGAGCCTCGCGGTCGTCAGCGCCGTCAGCAGTCCTGCTCCACCGGTCGACGAAAGGGTGATGTAAGCGGCTGCAGAGCCACGGCCTCGGGACGCTGCAGCGTAGCCTCCCATCGCGAGCCCCGAAGCGACAAACACTCCGAGGGCGATCCCGGTGATGATCGCTACAACGTTGTGACTGTCCGCCTCTGCGCGCATCGCGCGTGCGGCGTTTGAGTCGTTGTCCACGGCCGGGAGCAGATCCGTGGGGTAAGAGATGACTGTGCCGTTCGCAAGAACCTGTGTGCCCATTCCGGTTGGGATGATGGCTGAAGACAGCGATCGGTGTTGGTTGTAGTAGTGCACACGAGCGGCGAAGGGCGCAGTGGGCAGGGGCGCTGGCCGAATGTTGACGTGCGCTTGGCATCCACCCACGATGAGTGAAAAAGCTACCAAAACTGCTCGCCCGTGAGTCATCGAGCAATGAGGGTATGAACGTTAGCCGCCGTTGTCTACATTCTACACATGGCGCGAGGAGTTCTGAACAAGTTGCGAATACAAGCGAACGACTCGCAAACTATGTTGCATCGCGATACCGTTGCCCGACATGAGAGCAATCGGTACGACGAGCCTCGCTCTGGTGAGCTTGTGCAGCGCCCTCGCTGCGTGCCTTCCGCACACCGTGTTGCGACCTGCGCCTCTTGCAAGCGCGTCCGTTGAAGTCCGCCGTGAGTACTACGCGCGGGTTCGACCCCAGAGCTCGATCTTGCGGCTCGTGACAAGCTATTCACGACGGGGCGGTCGGTCGAGCTCAATCCAGTTTGCAGGAATTTCACTCGCCGATTCGACACCCGTGTTCTACTCAGAGGACCTGCTTTCCGCAGTGCGGCCAGACTCATTGACGGCACAATCCGTGGGGGCCGAGCGACAACTTCGCTCAAGCGCCGCTTTGATCGCCGGCCTCTCGCTGCTCATCTCTGGCGTCGGGACGGTGGGAACCATTTTTACCGCCGTGTCGTCTCCGCGAGGGACGCTGCAGGTTTTGCCGTTTGTGACATTTCTCTCTATCTCAGTGGGTGGACTCACAACGGCGACGGTGGGCGGAGTGATTTTTGCGAGCCAAGCCAACGTGCAGCGCGAGCGGGCGTTTTATACCTTCGATCAATCTTTGCGTGAGCAGCTCAACCTGTGTGGTGATGACTCAGTGCCCGGAGACTGCGCGGATCTACCCTCGAATCCCAGGGGAAGTGAGCGACCCGAGGATCTCCAACTGCATCCCCTTTCGGTGCGATAGACTGCCTCGATGAAGAGGCTTGTTCACGTACTCGCGTGCTTCGGCAGCGCGGCTCTCTCTGCTGGCTGCTTGCCGCATGTTTTGCTTGCCAATTCGCCTGACCTCGCAGCGCCGTTAGCGCAGCGGCAAGCCTACTATCGCCGTGTTCGCCCAATCAACGCGAACATTACCGTATCGTATGGGGCCATGCGTTTTGGGACCACTCGAGTCGAGAATCTGACCCACATCACGCTCGCGGATCAGACCCAAATACAACTTGCAGAAGATCTGTTGCCGGCGGTGTTTTCAAACTCCGTGACTGGTCAGGCGGTCAAGGATGAGCGATCGAGCCGGGGATCAGCGCAGTTAATCGCGGGCACTTCACTCGTTGTTGGTGCGATCGGTGTGATTGGAGCGATTGTGACGGGGCTCAACCCATCTTCTAGTTCTCGCATGGTCGGGCCACCGTTTATCGCTTTCGTATGTTTGGGCGTTGGCGGATTTGGCACCGCGACGATTGGTGGCGTGTACTTTCACATGGACGCAGTTGCGCACCGTCGACGCGCGTTGCTTTCGTTTGATGAGTCGTTGCGCCAGCGGCTCAACCTCAGCCCCGCAAACGCTCATCCACAAGAGCCGACCGAATCGCCTGAAAATACCATGACGATTGAGACGACCGCGAACTAAGCACAAACTTAGCGCAAGGCGTCTTTAGCGACGTCGATCCACTCTCGCAGATTCTTTGCGTCCGCAGGGAGCTTGTCGATATCAGTGGCTTCGACAATCGCGACCATCGCTTTGGTGTTTTTTTCGGCGACTCCAAGCTCTGCTAGTTTGTCTTGGGGATGCTTCACCGCTTCCGTTCGGTACACACCTTTGCAGGCGAGAACCCATGCTTCAATTTTTTGCCGCACTAACGCTCCAACAACCAAGAGCGAATCAGCTCGCGCTTTCTCTGTATTGATCGCCCGCGCGATGGGCTCGGCCCGTTCGTCTTCGTCGCAAGAGTCATTGTCGCGCGCAAACACCACGACATCACATCCGGCTTCGCGAGCGTGATGAAACAACTTCTTCACGCTGTCCTCGTCACCCTTGGTTTTTTGCGGATCCTTCTGTGCGCGATTCACTTGGTATTTGTGCAGGTGTTTCCATTGAATGGCTTTGTGAATCTCCCAGCCTTCTGGGCTCACTTTCAGAAGAAGCGCTTCGATCACACCAGGTTCGTGTCCGCCGTCTGGCTCCTTCGGATAATGCCGAGTGCCAAGCTCGTTGTTGCCTTCTCCCGCCAAGAATATTTTTTTCAAAATCCGACCCCAATCTTCGTTATTCTGCTGCGTGTTTTGCTGGTGTTGCAAACAGCGGAGCCTCATCGACTCCGTTGCAATAGCTCAGCCATAACTCACCCAATGCATACACCTCAGACCGCTCTTCGAAGTTCGGTGTGTCTTTGAGAAGTGTCACTTTCGTGCCTGCTTCTTTGGTTCGGGTGACAACGCTGATCTCGTGACCTTCAAGCTCATTGAGTACCAGTGGGCTGTGCGTCGCAATGAGCACTTGTGTGTGCTTCGAGAGATGCCGAAGGACATCCATCACTTCTTTTATTCGCGCAGGGTGAAGCCCATTTTCTGGTTCTTCGATGAGCAACATCGACAACGGAGCGAGATGTTCAAGCACCGCGTATGTGAGGTAGAGAAACAATCCGTGACTTATAAGTGACGCGGGGACAATTTCGCCGGACCAGAGCTCAATTTCGAAGGATTTCATCGAATTTGAGTTGGAATCAGGCTTCAGTCCTAGGCGTTTTACAGTGGGAAATAACTCGCGGATACGCTTGGTAATGATCGGCCATGCGTCGTCGCCTCGGCCGATAATCGCATCGCATACAGCAGCAAGACGTGAGCCATCATCTTGCACCATGATTGGTTCGGTTCCGTTGAACAGGGTGCTTGAGCGATACGCAGAGGGACTTAGGTGGAGAAGCTTCCAATCCCCGATCAAGAACTTTGCGCACTGCGGAGATTCAGTTCGAATTTGAAGCACTCCGGTGGCGACTCGTCTCCCGACGTATACTGCGAGATCAAGCGGAGTTTCTTTGGACTGATTGCCAATGGTCACGGTCTGACGCCGCTCTAGTCGGGCACCGTCCACAACGGAGTGAATTTGGTATTGGATGCGATCTTTGTGCGCCGAATCCGGCATTTTAACAGACAATTTCGAGGGGACCACGACGCTGTTCAGGAGCAAATCCGACGCGGCATTCTGGTTTCCCCCGGCGAAGCTGAATACGCACGACACGGCCTTCAACAACGTCGACTTCCCACTATCATTCGGTCCGACAAATGCGTGGAGCCGCGACAACTTTGCGCTCACGTTTTTCAAGCAGCCGAAGTTCTCCACCTCAAGCAGTTCGATATACGGCGCATCATTGGGCTCACTTGCCGGTTCGTGCTCGTCGCTCATAGACTCTCCTACTCATTCATCCAACAGATACGCGATCGTGTGCACCAGATCCACCAGCCGCTCGCGCTGCTCATCGGTGAGCTCGACAAAGCGCACGCCCATCCCGGGGTTTGGATTGTCGCTGCCCTCCCGCACCGGATTCACCCATGCTACCTCGCCGTTGAGCACAAACAGCTCTTGCTCGGGGGGCGCAAACGAGAGCTGAATCTTGGTGCCCTTTGGCAGCGGCTCGTTTGAGTGCACAAACAGCCCCATCGAAGAGATGTTCGCGATGTACGAGTACAGAAAGTTTTCGCCGTCTTTGTAGTCGAGTGGCCACGCAACCGGAATGCGATCGTTTGACCGCCGCTCCGCTGTCCCCTCTGGCGGAATGCTTCTGCGCCCCACGGGAGGGACTGATTTCTTACCGTCCTCGCTGTCACCGTTGTCACCGTCGTTTGCCATCGCGTCAGCTCCTTTTGTGTCGCTTCAATGTAGGCTAGCGAATACTCGTTGGCCCGTACATCATCTTAGCGCGCTTTTGCGATCGTCGGTGAAACTACAACTTCGTCAGCTTCTTCGTGAGCTAGCGAACCACCACTCGCGCTGCAACCACGCG
>JANNCG010000943.1:0-1742 GCA_031386385.1 Myxococcales bacterium | reverse complement strand
ACCTCGGGCTGGCCGGGATGATAGCGAAGGCGCACTTTCAGCAAATCCCCCAGGATTGGGCGCTGGTCCCTTCGGCTTGGGAGCGAGACCTCGGAAGCGCTCAAGACGCTCAAGACGCGCTTCGAAATTTTATTCGCGATTACGGACAGAGTGAGTACGCGGCCGAAGCACGAAGCTTGCTCCGCCAGGCCCGCGCAGTGATGGCCCGTGGAGAGATTCACGTGGCAGAATACTACCAACATCGCAGCCAAAATGAGGCAGCGATCGCCCGGTTTCGAACGGTGTTAGAGACCTTCACTGGCTCAGGGCTCGAGGCCGAAGCGCTGCTCAAACTCGGAGAGCTTTATCTCTCGATGGGCCGTGAGCGTGAGGCGAGGGAGGCATTCACATCGCTCACAGAGCACTTCGGTACATCTGAATACGTTCCCACTGCACGACGTTACATTCAGTTTCTCTCAACCGTACGACGATAGTCACTCGCGCGGAGAAAACAAAAGGGTCACAAAGTTATGGATGACGCCATTCGACAAAAGCTACATATCGCCCGCGAAAGGTACGAAAAACGCGAGTTTGAGCGCGCGCGACCGCACCTAGAGGCGCTGATCGCCCAGGGCGTAAAATTCGCTGACGTGCACAACATGCTCGGCGTGATTTTGCATGACCAAGGCGAGTTCAATGATGCCCGCAAGCAGTTCGAACTAGCGGTTGAGATTAACCCTCGCTACACCGAGGCGCTGATCAATTTGTCCGTCACGCTCAACGAGCTTGGCCAGTTCGCCGAGGCGCGAGAGCTTCACAACAAACTGCGCGCTGGCGGGGTCGGCGCGATGGGCCGAACGGCACAAGAGATCGAGCCGTTTGCACGCGGAAAGATCGCAAATCTTCACGCAGAAGTGGCCGACGCGTACAGCGATCTTGGCCTCTACACCGAGGCCGCTGCCGAGTACCAAAAAGCTCTTGAGCTGTGTCCCACGTTCGCGGATTTGCAGACAAGATTAGGAAAAGTCCTTCGTGATGGCGGGCACCTTGAAGCCGCGCGGACAGCCTTTGAGTCAGCCATTGAGGCAAACCCAAAGTTTGTTCCGGCGAGAATTCAGCTCGGGGTGGTCCGTTTTTCACTCGGCGATCGACTCGGTGCCGAACACGCGTGGGAAGAGGCACTAGCCATCAGTCCCGATGATCGATTCGCATCCATGTACTTGCGAATGGCACGAGCGAACCGACTGAATCCCGCCGGTGAAGGTCGCACTTCGATCGCACCCCGCGAGCTTCCCGACGAAGAGAGATCCATTTCGCTCGAAGGCTCAGATGAGCCGATGGACCCAAGCAGCGCTTCGTAGCGGTTCGCACCCGTCAGTCCCCCCTGCTGCGCCGCAGCAACGTGCTCAGTTCGCGATGGTTGCGCCCCACAGGGATCCAGCCGTGTTCGCCGGATCTGCGATCTCTTGGGCCATATCGACCATAAATCCACCCATACCGTTGATTCCGAAGACGCGGATTACTCCTGCGTTCACAAGCCCGCCCGGGGCTGCCATGGGGTCACCGACGAAAAAGAGCATCGATCCATTGTCGTTGATCAGAATGCCGTGCGCGACGCCGCTTGCCGCGCTTGTCGTAGTACCTGGAAAAGCGGTTTGATCTGGAGGATCTCGGTAGATCGGCATCCCTAAAGTCGCGCGATTTTCATACGAATAAATCGGGTTGCTGTTTGCGCCGCTTGGGACCAGCCCGATGAGCAGCTC
>JANNCG010000925.1:0-2733 GCA_031386385.1 Myxococcales bacterium | reverse complement strand
GAGCTGCTCGCGATCGCCGGTGGAGACGGCACCAATCACGTCACACTCAGCCATTTCGCAGACGTCTACGGCGACACCCCACTTCCAACTTTAGCCTTTTTGCGCGGTGGAACGATGAACACCGTGGCCGACTCGCTGCGGTTGCCAAAGGGCCGCCCCGAGGGGCTGCTCGACAACCTCGTGCGCCGTTATCTCGAGACTCCCGCGATCCCGACGATTGAGCAGTGGACGATGACGGTGAACGGGGAGCTCGGGTTTTTGTGGGGATTGGGGGTCGTTCCAGCGTTTTTGAAAGAGTACTACGATACGGGGTCTCCTTCGCCCTGGACTGCCGCAAAGACATTGGCCAAGGGGATCGCAAGCACAATGGTCCGAGGCGAGGTCTACCACCGACTCAACGAGGGGTGCGTCTGCGAGGTGACCTTTCCCGGTGGGAGCTGGCAAAAGCGGCGTTGGCTCACGGTGACTGCAGGCACAATCGCTGACTTGGGCCTGGGATTTAAGCCGTTCTATAAAGCTCCGAAGGCTCCAGGGTGCATTCACCTGTTGGGCATTCACACCACGCCGATGGGGTTGGTGACAGACTTGCCAAAGGTTCACCGTGCGGAGGGAATGAGCCCCTCAAAAGCGCAGGACGCGCTCGTAACAGAGTTTACCGTGCGGGTCGAGGGGGACTCCATACGATACATGATCGACGGTGAACTCCGAGTCCACAACTCCCCCGAAATGACGATCCGGATTGGGCGGCCGATTCGAATCGCTACGTAGGTATTGGAGGATTTGGCGTCGCATACGACGCGGTCGGGTTCAGCGGAAAAGTTCACTCACGCAGAAGAGTTTGGTATGTTTGTCATTCATCTAAATGAAAACTACCCATCTCTTTAAAACTATAGCGTGCTTGGTTGTCGGTCTCTCTGCATGTGCTTCACCGATGCCCGCGCCCAACGACGCCCGAAGTGATGGGATCGGCACTGACGGTGCGCGTCCGACGGATGGGGCGACGGTAGACGTGCCGACCCCAACAGATATCGGGACCGGTAGCGACGCCCCAACGATGACGGATGTGCCTGATTTTGACGCACCGGCAGACAACGATGGCGGTATCGCCAATGACACTCCAGATCCGACGGATGTGCCGAACCGAGACGTCCCCAATGGGCTTGATGTGCCCAATCGAGATGTGCCCAATGGACGAGATGTTCCGAACGCGGATGCTCAGGCGGATGCAGGGTGTGCCCCCGGGACTGCAGATTGCGATCGCGTTGCGGCAAACGGATGCGAGGCGCGGCTCGACACTTTGACAAACTGCGGGATTTGCGGGCGCGCATGTACCCCTCGCGCAAATGCCGCAGCGACGTGCGACCTTGCTGCCTGCCGATACACATGCTCCATGGGGTTCGAAGATTGTGACGGGGCTCCAGGCAACGGTTGTGAAGCGTCTCTTAGCAGCCCAAGAAGCTGCGGCCGATGTGGCAACGTATGTGGTGGAGCAACACCCGCGTGCAGCGCCGGTGCGTGCGTGGCGGCCTGTCCAATAGGCACAAGCAATTGCAACGGAAGCTGCATCAATACGCAATCGAACCAGCAAAACTGCGGCGTCTGTGGACGATCGTGCGATGTCGCCAACGCCACAAGCACCTGCACCATGGGCATGTGCCAGCTCACTCGCTGCGCTGCGGGTTTTGGAAACTGCGATGGCTTTTTTGCCACTGGCTGCGAGAGTGATTTGAACACGAGCGCGACCAACTGCGGGATGTGCAACAGCTTGTGCGTGGGCGGTGCCGGTCAGTCTGCAATGTGCTCGATGGGTCGATGCAATCGGGTGTGTGCGGCGGGTCGTGGCGATTGCGACATGAACGTGAACAATGGCTGCGAGACTAACATCGACAACTCCGTTCAGCACTGTGGGGCTTGTGGCATGACTTGCGCCCCACCCCGAGCGGTCGCGAACTGCAACAACGGTGTGTGTGCGATTGGCGCTTGCAACGTAGGGTTTGGCGACTGCAATCGTATGGTTGGCGACGGCTGCGAGTCACCCCTTAACACGGTGGTAAACTGCCTCGCGTGTGGGCGTGCATGCGCGTTCGCCAACGCCACGGCGACCTGCGGGGCCGGAGGCTGCGCGATTGGGATGTGCACCGCGGGATTTGCCAACTGCGACTTCAACCCGCTCAACGGCTGCGAGACCAACATCAACACCAACAACGCAAATTGCGGGGCTTGTGGTCGCAACTGCCGAATGGGCACCACATGCATGGCAGGCGTCTGCCGGTAGACTGCAGCGGTTAGCTACCGCGCAAGCGACGAACGTCCCCGACGCGGATCGTTATCTTTTTGCCATCGAAGTACTCTGCTAGGGGAATCGCCCACTTTCGTGACGCACCCGTGAGCGTCTTGTACCCTTGGGCGTCAATGGTCTGCTCCGCTTTAAGCCACGCAATCAGCCGAACCTCGAGCTCTTGTACGGCCGCGGTGTCGGCGTAAAACTCTGGATCAAGCTTCACGATTGAGCCGCGCTCGCTCAGTCGCTTCAGGGCGGGCTCAAGGAGCTTGGGTTCGACCTTAAGCCATTTGGCCATCTCGTCGACGCGCGGAGGCATCAAGCCACCAGCAGTGATCATCGAGAGAACCGCGGCGAGATGTGGGACAGCGTCGGGGTCTTTTGGCTTCCACCCCGAGCGACAGTATAGCTCGCCGTCTCTCGCGACGCGTTTTTCTCGCTGCAAATGCAGC
>JANNCG010000892.1:0-6787 GCA_031386385.1 Myxococcales bacterium | reverse complement strand
CTGCACATATAAAATCGGGACCATGCACCCCGGATGCAGGGCCGCCACCGCGAGCTGCTTTCCGCTCACGCCCAGGCCCTGAAGCGAGAGCGATTTGGTCCGAAGCGTGCGTGTTTTTCCGTCTTCAAACACGGTGGTGACCACCTCGGTGTGATCGGAAGCCTCTTCGTGGACGAGGACAAACGCGGCCCCCGACGCGTGCGCTATCTTCACCTCTCCAATGGTCACCTTCGCCCCAATGGCGAGCGGAACAAGATTCAATTCGCTTCGCAAATCACTGGCAATCGTTCGCACTCGCACGTCGTCGTTGCGCCGAGACACAACCGCGACCCGGGTCCCTCCTCCCGCGGCACAGAGAAATGACTGCTCAAACCCGAGCGACACGGTTCGATGTGTCACGGTCCCCTGGCGAATCGCGCACAGGTCGATCTCATCGTCTCGATCGGTTGAAAAAATCGCGATCGGTCCGTGCACCGTGGCGACCGCTCCAAGCATCTTGCGCGAGGTCCCTCCGATCGCAAAGGGCCCACTCAGGGTGTGCGATTGATTGGCGGTCTTGACCGAGACCTTTGAGCCCTCAAGCGTCAACAGTCGAATCTCGCCCTCAAGCCACAGCGCAAATCCCTTGTGTTCTGCCACACCAACGCGCGACTGAATCATCGGAGATTTTGGCGCGATCACCCCACAGGACCCCAAACGATCCACCAGCCACCAAGCGCTCTCGTGCACCAAGGTCTGCACGCAGTCTTGCATGGTTAACGGCAGGTGCTCAACCGTGGCGAGGGCTTCGCTTGACACCGACGGGACGGTCCACTTGGTGACCACGCCCAATGACATCGTAAACAAACTATAGTAGTCTTTATCTATTCCAAAGGCGATCACCGCGGGCGGTGGCTGCTTGGGAGGCAGTACATCGGGCTCAACATAGTCAGCGGTGCGAAATGGACCCATGGCTTATGTACCTCTGGTTAAATCTATCGTTTAATGGTCTCGCGGGATTTCACGAACCGTGTTGGTCCGTTCACCCCGCAGGGTACCCGCCGTCGGAAAGTGATCCAGCTGTGCGGGGTTTGAGATCGCCTCACACCGCGCGTTTGCCAAGGCCGTAGCCATCTCAGAAGTGGTCTCAACAATCAACGTCACCGCGATGCTGCTGCCATGAATGAGCACGGCTTCCATCACGCTAGCGCCCTCCGAGCGCCAGGTGAACCGACGCATGGGCGAGACCTGCGCACTCTCGGGACAGTCCCAGATGCCTGTGGGAGTTCCGTAGCGCGCGACCAGCGCCTGAAGGTGGGGAGCAAACTCATTTTCTGAGCGAATTTGCGACAAAAACTGCACTGACATCAACGTCCGTCCCTGCGCGACAACGTACAACACACGCACTCCACGGTCGTCGTTTTCGGCCCACAGTTGGTTGCCATCGGCGCTGGGATGGTCCGCTTCGGCGACGGCAAGCGGGCGGACCGTGCGAAGCTCTTGGATAGGCATGCCAATATAGAGATTCTCATAGCCTGGCGGCATCAACCTACGCGAAGTCTCAGCGATGCGTCGAATGGCACCCATCACCGCCTGTGGAGTAATAGGTGGAGTAATAGGTGGAGTGATAGGTGGAGTGCCGCTGGGGGTCACGCTCGTGAGCGTGCCGCCATCGCCGTCCATCGGTCCACTGGATACGCGGCCGTTGAGCGGGCCTGACTCCGTGGGGGTTGCGGGCAATGACGGTGTTGAATCACCTGCTATTTTCCATAGCAATAGCGAGAGAACGCCCAACACAGCGACCGCTAAGACCAAGCGAGTGAGCAAAACCTTCACGTTGTACCTCCACTCGAAATCGGCAGCACTTCGAAGCGCACAAAGATTTCTCGGTTGCCCGCGGGCCCGTGGACAAATGAGTCTTGGCGGCCGCGCTCAAGTAGCCCAATGGTCTTGGCGAAATCAACCACGCTCGCGACGGCCTTCATTCTCAGAGCATCATCGTGGACAACGCCGCCTTTGCCTACCTCTTTCGGATGCAGTTCAAACTGCGGCTTGACCATGGCGACGATGGTTCCGTTGGGGATCACGATCTCGCGCACGGAGGCGAGGATTTTTGTAAGCGATATAAACGAGACGTCCATCACCACCAGCCCGACGCGCTCGGGGATCAGCTCTTTCAGATCGAACCGCGCGTTGATCCCCTCACGAACAAGTACCCGCGGATCTGTCCGAAGCTTCTGGTGCAGCTGCCCCTTGCCCACATCGACCGCGTACACTTTTGTGGCACCATGCTGCAAAAGGACATCCGTAAAGCCACCCGTAGAGGCGCCAATGTCCGCACAGATCAACCCCGTGGGGTCGAGCTTCAACGGCTCTAACACACCCACAAGCTTAAGCCCCCCGCGTGAGACATACACGCAGGGCTCGCCGCGAAGCTCAAGCACGCTATCAGCCCGAAGCATCGTCCCCGGCTTATCGATCCGAACCTCACCGTGATACACGCGCCCGGCTAAAAAAATTGCGGTCGCGTTCGCCAACGAACCCGCAAGCCCCTGGTTCATCAACAAGCGATCGGCGCGGACGCGGCTCATCGGTTTCGAAGCATCACAAGCAGGCCAATAGCGAAGACAATCACCGCACCAAACAGCAACGCAAACACCTTTGCGCCCACGGACCGAGGCTCGTTTGGAGTATGCCCGAAGGGCGCCATCGGTGCAGAGGATGGCAAGCTTGGCAACGGGGGCAGCGTCGGCATGTGAGTGGGCATGGGATACTGCGATTGGTTGTTGACAGGGTGGGTCAACAGCACCGGCTGCGGCGCAATCTGTGATGCCAGCAACGGGATCGGCGCGGTCATCGTGGCGGACTCAAACGGCGACCGCTCATCTTCGCGACGAGGGTCTTGTTGTCCCGCTTGCACAGGTTGCGCGCGAGGGATCGGAACAGGCGGGGCACCAACCGCCGCTTTGGGCAAAAAGATCTGCCGCGAGCTCGGGTCGGGGTTTTGGTCTAAGTTATACTCAACGTCGGACTCACCCGTGTCATCCTCGTCCCACATCTGCGACGGAGGCCCATAGTGCTCTTGGGTCATCTCTTCGGGTGTGGGTTGTGGCAACGGCGCCGGCGGCTCATCAAACTCGATGGCCAGCCGCTCGCGCTCAGCGCGGAGCGTGAGAATTTCTTGACCAAAGTAATCCACGACAAAACTTCCGAGGTCCAGCGGCGAGGCGATCAACCGGGTCGAGATCAGGTAGTCATCAAGCTCGCGCACCATCTCAAGCGCCGTGGTATAGCGGTCCGACGGGGAGCGAGCAGTGCCTTTTTTAACGATGGCTCTAAGCCGCGCAAACTCGGGAAGCTCTCGCTCGGGCAGCTCGGGGATCTGCGCGGCGCGCGCGAGTGCGAGCATATCGACACCTGGTGCGGGGCGATACAACCGTCGACCCGCGAGCAGCTCCCACATGATTACGGCGATCGAAAAGATGTCCGCGCGGCCATCGATCCCGTCCCCACGTGCGGTCTCTGGAGCCATGTATGAGGCCTTGCCTTCGATCGTGTCGGTTGGCGCGTCGTTGCCCTTTAAAGCGCGCGCGATGCCAAAATCACAGAGCTTAATCTCGCCCTCAAACGAGACCAAGATGTTGGACGGCGAGACGTCTCGGTGGACAATTCCGAGGGGCTGTCCATCCGTATCTTTTTTGCGATGTGCATACTCAAGCGCGCGAAGCACCTCCGCCACCACGCACAGCGCATACTCTGTCGGCAGCGGAACCTTCGCCTTCGAGCACCGCTTCAACAGCTCATTGAGATCGAAGCCCTCGACGTACTCCATCGCGATAAACAAGCGACCGTCGTGACGACCCAGGTCAAACGTCTGTACAATGTTGCCGTGCGACAGCTGCGCGGCGAGCTTGGCCTCTTGCACCAGCAGCTCGCTAAATCGCTGATCCGATGCCAAATGCGGCAGCACCAGCTTGACGACCGCCAAGCGCCCCACGCCCGACTGCGTTTTGCTTCGAGCGAGAAAGATCTCGGCCATTCCGCCCGCGCCGATGCGGTCAAACAACACGTAGTTGCCAAACGTTCGCGGCAGAGCAGATCGATCGACCGTGTCTGTATTGAGAGACTGTCGCGACATTGGGTGTTCACAGATCGCGCGAAAGCCCGCGCGAGAGCTACGCGTTGTACCTGAACACTAAACCTCATCAGAATGGGAGTTTTTTCTCCCATGTGCGAATCGTGTATTTGGCAGTTAACCCACCCAATTCAGGCGAGTTTACAGCAGTAAAACGCTGAATTTCAGTGAAACTCCTACACAAAACTGCAATCGGCCACCGGGACTCACCCCTGGCCCGCATCGTGCTGTGTAATGTGCTGAACCACACTCGACACTATTCGAGGTGATCACCGAACGGAGCTTCTCGTGTCCTCTCGCAGAATCCAAACCACACTGATCCAATCCACCTGTCTGCTTCTTGGTGCGCTGAGCGCGTCTTGTGCAGTCGGCCAAGCTGAAGAGAACAATCCTAACGGACTTCGCCGCCGACCAGAGGGTGGCGTGGTGATGGATGCTGCAGGAGGCGGAGGATGGCGCGATCCAGGCACAGACAGCTTGCCCCAAGGACGCTGCCCAGCCAACAACGTGTACATCGGCCGGGTGCGCGGACGAATCGTCCCTTCTAACGCGATGCCGCTGTCGATGGACGCCCGCTCACTCAGCTTCTGCGGCTCAGTCTGCATCAGCGGAACCGCCGCTGCCGACGGGACCATCGACTCGATGGTCGACACCTGCTACCCCCGCACTGCAGAGTATCCCCGTGGAGCCTTTATCGGCGTCGGCGCTGGGCCTCGGGTCGGGATCATCATGCTCGATCTTCGCGTCGCGACGGTGACCGACGGCATTTATGACATTGGGACGATTCCTCTGCCCATCCTGGACGGTGCAAACGTGTCGGCGGTGCAAGACGGCCCCAACGCGGCGGTCGCAGTTGAGCTTCGTGACACAGACGGATTCACCATGAGCATCGCCCCACGTGACGTGGATTATAACTTTGGAGTTGAGGCCCCCGAGCAGTTTCTTCGCGTCAAGCGCGTGGGGGTGATGGCGCTTGGTGACTCAGCGATGTACCCGCTGATCGCAGGCGCGCCACGACCCTCCGCCATGTACGTTGTGGGACCTATGGACACTCCGTTGCGAGCGGGCGCCACGCTGGTTATTCCCACGCAGAGTGACGTACGAGCGGGGGATGAGGTAGACATCATGGGCGTGGGCAACCACCGCACACAAGGGATCTTGAGCCCTGGCCAGTATGGCCCCGTTGCACGCGCCCGGGTCGATGCGAGCGGCAGCTCAATCACCCTCCCCAACGCGATTCGTTATCTCGGTTGGGTTGGTTATCGCCCCGCAGATCTCGCAGCTCCGCCCCCACCACCTCCACCACCTCCACCCGCAATGGACTCAGGCGTTGTCGCTGACGCCGGGACCATCATGCTCCCGCCACGTCCCGCAGACTCAGGCGTTGTTGCACCACCTCCGCCACCTCCGCCACCTCCTGGTCCAGACCGCTGCAACACGTCCAACCGCCAGTGCGAAGTGTGTACCTTTCGCGAAAACTGTGGCTACTGCGCAGACGACGGCCGATGCGCCACAGGAATCGGCACGGGCCCAAGCACCGGCAGCTGCCGCAACTGGCAGTGGACGCCTGACCGCTGCGGAGGTGCACCACCACCACCACCTCCTCCTCCTCCACCACCAATCGCTGACTCGGGCGTGATCATCGGCGCAGATGTCCCCAACCCACCCGCACCCATGTGCATGGGCCCAGTTGGCAACTTCGGCCGCACGCAAAACTTCAACATGGCCCCGCCGAACTCGACCGCTTGCTCCAACGGCCAGCCCTTCAGCGTGTACGGCGCAGACTTCTGCGCAGCGACCGCCACGGTGGTTGTCTACTCTGCCGGCTGGTGTGGACCCTGCCAAGAAGAAGCGCCCATCGTTGAGCGTGAAATCACGGCTCCCTACCGAGCCCGCGGTGTCCGAGTGCTCACGGTCATCAACGAAAACCCAGACCGATCACCCGCCACCACCAACTTCTGCAACCAATGGCGCAATCGCTACGGTCTCACTAGCACCATGCTGATTGACCCAAGCAACTCATGGCCTCGCTCACTGCAAATTAGCGCCTTCCCCACGATCGCGGTCTTTGATCGCACCGGCCGAATCCGGATGGTGCAATCAGCTCCGAGCCTCGCCACCGTCCGAGCCACCCTCGACGCAATCCTCGCTGGACGCTAAGCAGAGCACGAGCGACAGACCTTCACCGACGCATCCGGCTCTTGCAAGAGAGTCGGATTTTTTCAATTTTGTTGGTGGTAAATCGGTGGACCGTTCTTGAAGTTCGTCCGCCACACTTCGCGTGGGTCACCTCGTGGGTGTACGGCCCAAACGCACGTCCCGCTCACGAGCGTGGCGGTCCTGACAGTGACCGCTAATGCATTCCAATTGCAAACAGAGCTACGCTGGGATTTTGAGCGCAACTTCTTCGGTCGCCTGCGCCCCATCACGCTGAACAGCCGCAACCGGATCGAGTGCCGTTGGTTTCGCTCTTCCCCGAAACGGTCGCGTCTGCGATCCCAAGGACCGGTCAATTTGGCGCCCGAAGACTGGGTCGTGATGCCGTTTGCGATCGCCAACCCGCACGCCCACGATGTAACTGTTATGTCACGCGAGTGACTCGCTCACTCGCAGCGATCGCAGCGTCCCTTGAGCTGCACCTCGATCGCGTTTCTTCGCAGCGCTTTCGGAACC
>JANNCG010000857.1:0-2913 GCA_031386385.1 Myxococcales bacterium | reverse complement strand
TGGGTCTCGCGACCTGGGCAAGATGCATTTGGCTATGACCCACGTATGCGTCAGTGGACCCACGCACCCCTCGCTGGCATGGACGGCGAAGGTGCAAACACCGGACTTGGAATCACCGTTGACGGCAACAATCACGTTTGGGTCGCTGGTGCAAACGTCGCGTTTGACTGGGATGCGGATGCTTTTCGAGCGAGCGCGGACATCAACGCGGCCGACATTCATCGGCACGACTTCGCCGCGGTGCCAGGGTTTGACAGCGTCAGCGCCATTGGAGCGGATCGCCGCGGTCGAATTTGGATGGCCACTTCAAGCCCAGGGCCGCTGGTGAAGTATGACCCCATGACCAACATGGCGACGGGATTTGCAGGTCCCAATCAAGTGTACACCTACTCAGACTTCACCGGTTCGGTGCGTCGCTTAGTCATCGGAACTGGGTCCTATTCAGAGGTTTATGACACGATGTGTGATGACCCAACGTTTAACAATTTTGAGTACACCGCGTCGACACCAGCGGGCACTTCGTTGGTGTTCACTCTTCGCACGGCGGTAAGCGCGATGAACTTAGGCGGCGCTACGGCAGTCCCTCTTGGACTCGCGCCACGTGACATGTCGCCGATCGACGTGACGGCTCGCTTGCTCGCAGCGGGTGTTAACCCAGGCCGATACGTGCGCATCACCGTCAACTTCAATCCAACGAACAACCCCGTGCAGACCCCCGTGCTTCAAGGCATGGCCCTATCGTGGCGCTGCACCGGAAATCCTGGCTGAGCTCAGCTCCCCCTCGTGCTCCCAGGCCCATCAACCCATGACCCCTGTAGTTGTATCCAGTTTTTCGCAGACAAAAGTTGGATGCAGCCTTGCAGTGCTCGCGACATTTTTGCTTGGTGGCTGCGCGTCTGCGCCCGTGGTGGCGACCGCTGATTCGATGGCTGATACAGGCGCAGTGCTCGGCGATTCTGGTGTAGCGATCGTCGATACGGGCATCGTGGCGGTGGATAGGTTTGTGCCGAGGACGGATGTTCATGTGGTTGGGCGATGCCAAAATAACGCGCAGTGCGATGACCACGTTGCGTGCACGATTGATGAATGTGTTCTCGCCAACTCCTGGTGTCTGCACCGACCAGATCTAAACCGATGTGAATGCGATCCGGGATGTCACCACAACCGAGTCGGCGGCATGGGCGGGCGAATTTTTGGCGAAGCGGGCCGCATGGGCGTGGACTTTGACGGTTCATCTGGTGGCTTAATTGTCAGGGCAAACCCACGAATGTCGGATTACTTATGGGTCCCCAATACCGCCGAGAGCACTGTGTCCAAGTGGGATGCGGTGGCCGAGCGCGAAGTAGCTCGCTACCGCGTGGGCCTCCCAGAGGGCGAGTGCCGAGGCCGATGCTGTTACGATAACGGATGCAATCAGGTGTCTCGCGTCGTGGTCGATGGACAAGGCAACGCCTTTGCCGCCAGTCGCGGGTTTGGGATGCAAGGGTCTGTCACTAAAATGGCAGCGGAGCTTGGAAGTTGTGTCGATCGCAATATGAACGGCATGATCGAGACGAGCACGGGTGCCCGAGATGTGCTCCCGTATGGCGCCGATGAGTGTGTGCTTTGGACGGCCAACGTGGGGATGCCGAACGTGGTGCTTCGTTCCATCACGATTGATCGCGGAGATGCGCTGTTTCCCGAAGGCTATGCGTGGGTTGGTGGGTGTGCAAACACTGGCGGTCTCGACGGAAACGCCGGTCTTTTTCAACTCAATCCGCGCACAGGCGCGACCATTCGTCACGTCGATTTTTCTGCGTGCGCGTATGGGGCTGTGGTCACTTCTGACGGCACCATTTGGCAGCACACACTCGGACACGGAATCACCTCAGTGGATCCGATCTCAGGTCGCTTGGGTCACTTGTTGATGTCGGGCGATAGAGCGCCAGTGGGAGGAGGTGGTTCCTACGGTGTGGCAGCAGACGGTAGCGGGCGAGTGTGGGTTTCGCGTCCAGGACAAGACGCGTTTGGTTATGACCCACGTATGCACCAATGGACACACGCAAGCCTCGGTGGTGTGGGCGGCGCGCGCGTAAACACCGGACTCGGAATCACCGTAGACGGCGACAATCACGTTTGGGTGGCTGGACCGAGTGTGGCCTACGAATGGGATGCAAATTCATTTCGGGGCAGTGCGGACATCTCTGCCGCGGACATCCGGGTACACAATTTCGCAGCGGTCCCAGGATTTGATAGCGTGAGCGCAATTGGTGCTGATCGCCGCGGCAACATCTGGATGGCCAGTTCAAGCCCAGGGCCTCTGGTGAAGTATGATCCCATGACCCATATGGCCACTGGATTTTCAGGTCCAAATCAAGTGTACACATACTCGGACTTCACCGGCTCGGTGCGCCGCTTGGCCACCAGGCAAGGTTTGTACTCCGAGGTATTCGACCTCGGGTGCGTTGGTGCTTGGATTCACAGTTTTGAGTACACCGCGTCTACGCCACCGGGCACCTCTCTGGCGTTTACCCTGCGCACGACGAACAACGCGATGGGCGTAGAAGCGGCGCCTGCCGTTTCTCTTGGTGTGGCGCCGGGCGACATGTCCCCCGTGGACGTGACGGCACGCTTGCTCGCGGCGGGCATTAATCCTGGTAGATACGTGCTCATCACGGTCCATTTTAATCCAACAAACAACCCCGTGCAGACCCCGGTACTTCACAGCATGGCGGTCTCAAATTACTGTCCCACAAGCGGCGGCGGCTGAATTCGATTACACTTTGTTTATAGGTAATATCAGTTTAATAGAGTGGTGATGTATACTTAGCTCACGTTTTCGCATCGAAGTCTCGCAACTCATGAAGTCTTCAACGTCGTCTGTCTTTTCGAAGACTCAATTTGTCGTCAGCGATGAGACGCAGCAGCCAAATT
>JANNCG010000839.1:0-18907 GCA_031386385.1 Myxococcales bacterium | reverse complement strand
GCTCTGAATCGCCTGAATTTGCGGCGAATTTTCATCGTACCTTGGGCTAAGTCCAGCCTTGTCGCGCTCCAGCAATTCGAGCGAAGCGCGGAGCTGTTGCAGCGGTCCAGAGGCCAACAGCTCTGGGGCGTTCATGGCCATGACATCGGCCTCGGTTGCGGCCAAAGCTGAGCGAAGTACGGATACACGCGCTCCGATCGCGATGCGCCTGGTCTGCACTTCCGTAACGGCCTCCGAGAGCTTGCTGATCCTGTTGCCTACGTGATCTCGGCGCTCTTCAAAGGACGTGCTCAACAGGTTGTTGTTTTGTCGATAATCGTAAAGCGCTCGTTCGCTGGTATCGAGCTGGTGCCGCAGAGTCCCGAGCTGATCGCCGAGCCACTCAAGCGCGCTCACAGTCGTCGACATGCGTTGATCAAGGTTGAGCCTGATATAGACCGACGCGACGGTGTTGGCGATCAGTTGAGCTCGGCGAGGGTTGGAGTCTTCGATGACAATCAAGACCAATCGGCTGTCCTTCACGGACTCAACACGAAGGCGCGAACGCAGTACCGCACCTGCGGTGGTGACGCTTGCGCTTCGAAACGCGCCTCGTTGATCGCGGCTCACACCAAAAAATTCTGCGTCATGTTGCAAGCCCAACTGTCGCACTACCGCGTCTGCGATGCGTTGGCTTTGCAGCACCTGAAACTGCGTCGAGTAATACTCACGCGTGCTCCAATAACTCTCAAGTCCCGATGAGACCTCTTCGACCTGAATGCCGAGCGGTCGAGGCGGCGTTGGATCAAACTCGACCGTCGTGCTGGCTGAATAGACCTTTGGCTGTCGCAGAGTCCACAGCGCGACCATCACGGTCACCAACGCAGTCACAACGATGATCAAATACTTGAGCTTCCAAATTCCACGGCCCAACGCGAGGGCCGCACGTGCGCCTTCGCCTTCGTCGTCAGGTTGGATAATTTGTTGGTCAATGCTCACAGTAGGTTCTCGTTACGCGGTGTCGTGGTCTCTGGCGCGATTCTCAATGCCGTTAAGTCCATTGATAAATCCAGCGCTGAGCTTGAGGTGATAGCAAACTGACAAATCATCGCAACGGCTCTATTGCCCAGGGTACTGCAATTTGGAGGCACCGTGTCATGGACTGCTATGCTCATACCCTTCAACGAAAGCGTTTTGAGCGACAGAATGTGTTTGAATGTGACTCTCACCGCACACTAGTTGCTTAGACTTTGCCGAACGTTCGATTTCTGGGCAGCCATCGGGCACTGTACCCCGGGCGACGAGCGAATGATTCGATAAAAATTCTTTAATTTCATATATTTAGACTGCTGCCACAGCACAAACGAATACGTCCCATCCGCGATGTTTTACCTCCTCTCAAAACTGCTCGATGTCTTTCTGAGTCCGCTCACTTGGTGCGTGATCGGCTTGAGTTTGGGGCTGCGTTGGCGCAAACCGGCGGGACCCAAGCGCAGATGGATCGCATTCTGCTCTCTCTTTTTGCTGCTCCTTTGCTCGACCGGAGTAGTCTCTTCATGCCTGTGGCGCTCGCTTGAGCGCGATGCGACTGACACCGCTTCGACGACTCAGCACTACGATGCGGTCATCTTACTCGGAGGAGTCGTCGACGAGGCCGCGATGCGTCGAAGTACCGACAATCCCTCTTTCAACGACAACGTTGAGCGCCTGCTTGAGAGCTACGAGTGGTTGAGAACAGGGCGAGCAGGGGTGGCGGTTCTGTCCGGTGGGAGCCCCTCTTTGACTGCTGAAAACCCAGTTGAATCACGAGTCCTTGCTTTGCAGCTTGAGCGCTGGGGCATCGCGCGCGACCGCTTAATCGAGGACAACGCGCTGAATACACACGAGAACGCAGCGCACGCGGCGGCACTTGCCCAGCACCATCGTTGGCGCCGAGTGCTCGCGATCACAAGCGCCTTTCACTCCGAGCGCGCGCAGGGTTGTTTTCGTGCCTCGGGGCTCAATGTAGACTGGAAATTCGTTGACCGTCGTGCGTACGATAACCGCCGACTGAGCGGCTCGTGGATCCCTCGCGCAGAGAGTCTTCGGATGACAGAAGCTGCGCTGCGAGAGATGGCTGGATGGTGGGTCTATCGGCTGCGAGGTTGGGTCCGTCGGTAGCGCGGCTTCGGGGAGTATTTTAGTGCACTCTTAAAAAACCAAATGAGACTATCGTCAGCGTGATGGCTCATCATCGGCACCTTAGTCTCTTTCTTTTCACAGCTCTCTCAGGAGCTTGTGTTCTTCCGCACGCGGAGGGTATCGACGTCGTTCGGATAAACGACATGACCGACGTTGACGTTGTGGACGTCCCCAGTGTGATCGATCGCTTCGATGTGCCAAATGAGCGGCCAGACATCGTGACGCCGGTGGATGAAGACGTTGTGCTTCCGTTGGATGAACAAGCGGATGTGGCGGATGTGATGGATGTCCCGAACCCGATCGATGTGCCAGATCGCATGGACGTGCCGAACCCTGATGTGCCGAACCCTGATGTGCCTAACTTTGACGTGCCCACACCAGTTGATTCAGGCGTGTTGCCTGTTCGTTGGTCCGTCGATTTTCTCCCCGTAGCGGCGGGTGCTCTGCCGGTATTGCCAGGTAATTTACGGGTATTGCGCAATTCTCGGGCAACCGTGCAGACCAACGCGCAGACAGTTTCGTTGCCCATGGGAAATGATCTAGCGCGCGTTGGTGATACCGGCATTGCAGTCCAGCACGGACTTGTTATCGAAGAGGCACGCACGAACTCGCTGTGCCAGAGCCGCGATCTGACCAACGGCATGGGCGGAAACAACAGCTGTGATCCCTGGAACCAACCAGACAACGTGGTTGCAGTCACGTCAAACTTCTCGCCTGGCCCGGACGGCAACATGCTCGCGGATCGCTTCGATATTCGTGCGGCGCGACCTGCCTGGTCCCGAGGTGCTGATGCGCAACCAGGTGGTGGACGACAACTGACCGGAACATTTTGGGGTCGTCGCAACAACGGAATGGCCTCCGTCGCCTCTGGCACGCGATTAAGCGGTGGAGCAAACACCCCGATCACGCTCCAAGATGAGTGGCGCCGATTTGTCTCTGGGACGGTTTCTGCCAACTCTCGATTTCACCCCGTTTTTGTCACGAATATGCAAGCGGCAGACATCGACGAAATAGTTGACATGGCGCAGTTGGAAGAGGGGTTCTGGCCGTCCGAATTCATTGTCGGACCCGTTGCAGACATTGGTCGACGCGCCGGAGAGCAGCTCTCACACACATTGGCAAGCGAGCTGTACTCTGGCGGCCAGCTCGCGCTTGAGTTTGACTTGGCGCCTAAGGGAGCATCGACAGAATACACTGCGGACATGCGCTTGTTCACAATAGATGGAAACAACTACGCCCACATCGATTCTGCCACTCAGAGACTCGTTGTTCGACTCGGCGGCCAAACAAACACGTTTCCCACGGTGCTGGTTTGGGGTCGCGGTGATCGCGTACAAATCTTTATCCGAACAAGCCCCCTCACGGCGGCCTACTCGGTCAATGGTGGCGCGACTCGCTTTGCAGAACTCACCCCCCCCGCGATGATTATGGGATCGTTGGTCGCAGCTCCGGCCACCATGGATCTGCTCTGCAACGGGGCGAGCAACCAGTTCTCGTCTTGGGTGCGTGGGATTCGAGCGTACAACGCTGGGTTTCGGCCCGTCTACCCTTAGCTCCAAGGATTCAGCTACGGCATCAAACGCTGTCGCAGCGACGCAACCGCCCCACGTACCATTCGGTTGACGGCGAGCACCGTGTCGAGCTGCCACTGATCGGATTTGAACGCGTAGTGTGATCGCGGAGGATCGTGAAGGATCGCTTCAAACTCCGCGTCGGTGATACCAAACTTTTTGCACACGTACTCTCGGTCCTGCGCGATGAGCGCTGGGTCATACGGAGACTTCTCAAGCTCTGCGAGCGCTTGCTCTTTGCTCATCTGTCCCGAGTTGATCAAGAGCGCGAAGTGAAACTTGCGCTTATCGATCCCGAACTTTGTGGGTAAAAAGTAGCCCTGATAAAACCGAGTAATAATCGACTCAAAGTGCTTCGCTCCATACGAGCGCCAGCCCAATACTTGTCGTAACTCTTCGACCGCTTCGGTCTTCACGTAGCGCACGTAAGACAGCAATCCGACGTACTCAATGCGCAACAATTTGCTGTGAATCAGCTGCTCGATCGCGCCCATGTGCGGAAAAGTCTTGATCGCGACGTGCTCATACGAGTCGTTGATCGCGCGGATGTTGGCGAGGTCTGATTTGCGATGGTTCCACCCGCGGGGGAGCGTGGACTCGGTGGCGTAGTTGTCGCCCGTGACGATGTATTTCACGCCGTGTTGTTGGGCTGCGCGAAACATCGAAGACACAATGGCGTGATCGCTCACGAGCTCTAGATCCACCACTGAGGCGCGGAGTAAGGACTTTTGCAATCCCCTGAACTCTTCCCAGTCAATCACGTGGGTGATCAGGTCGAGATTCAGTCCGCGCACAACACACTCGATGTTTTTTACGGCAGACTCAGAGTTCCACCCGTTGTCGACGTGCACAATGAGGGGGCGGATCCCGGCGCGGGTTGCGATCAGCGCGGCGTACGAGCTGTCGGCTCCACCGCTGAGGCCCATCACGCAATCGTACTTTTTGCCCCGGCCATTTTTGCGGATCTCTGCGACGATGCGATCGAAGTGTTTGTGTCGCTCAGCTTCGCTAAATTCCGGCGATTTTAAGCGGGATTCAAACAAGCGACAGTAGCTACAGATCCCCTCGCTATCAAAAGTGATCTCTGGCGTGCGTGAGTCTAAAACACATCGCTTGCACAGGTACACGTTGGGCTTCATCGCGCCGCTCCTCCCGCGATCAACGCTTCGCGCGCCGTTGCTTGAAGGCGCTCAATTTGAGCCGGTTCGAGGTAGCTGACCAGCACGGCTCGGTAGGGCCCATAATAGATAAACCTGGCACCAACAGCGAGTGACGCCTCAGGCAACACTCTCAGCGCTTGCTCCATCGACTCCAACGACCCTGCTCCCCCACCGACCACCAACGGAACCTCAACCTTACCACGCAGCATTCGCAACAACGTGAGATCAAACCCCTTCATCGTCCCCTCTTGGTTCACCGTGTTGATGATCACTTCGCCTGCACCCAGCTTGATCAGCCTCTCGATCCACTTGATGGGATTCAGCTCACTGACCGCGCGATTCGCGTGCGAATGCACCACATAACGACCACGCCAGTTGCGGCGAATATCCACCGACGCAACCACGCACTGAGCGCCAAACCTCTCCGCGAGCGCGGTGATCAGCGAGGGCTGCTCAAACGTGGCCGTGTTGAGAATAATCTTCTCAATACCTAGACGTAATATCTGTTTTGCATCATCTACCGAACGGACCCCTCCGCCGTAAGCGACGGGCATAAACGCCTCGCTGGCGATCTGTTCGAGCAGCGAAAAATCAGGTTTTGCTCCGGATCTGGCGGCCGTGATCTCAGTGAGCACCAGCTCGTCTACTTGCTTGTCGTTAAGGATCCGCACCACGTTGATGGGGTCGCCAACGTAGACGGGATTTTGAAACTGCTGGGTCTTGACAAGCCCTTGTCGCCTTAACAACAAGGTTGGGATCACGCGGGTTCTAAGCATCGGAGACGTGCCCGTTGAATCGCGCATAATTGCGCAGTACGTTCATCCCAAATGCGTGGCTTTTTTCAGGATGAAACTGCGTCCCAAACACGTTGCCTCGGCGCACCGCAGCGGTGAACGCAAAGCCATAGTGGCACCTCGCAGCGACATCGACGTCGTCTTCGCACACCACGTGGTAGGAGTGGACGAAGTAGAACCGACTCGCTGCGCCGACAAGTGAGCCAAACAAATCGTGGTCCAGGCACTCCGTTTCATTCCACCCCATGTGCGGGATCTTCCACGGATCCGCCGAAATAAACGGAAACTTCTTGGTGTACGCAGGCACCAGCGACAACCCTGGTTTTTCGCCCTCTTCGCTCCCATCGGTCAGCAGCTGCATGCCGAGGCAGATCCCCAACAGTGGGGTCCCCGCGTCGACGCGCTCTTTGATCGTCTCAACCCAACCCGCAGCGTGGAGGTTTTGCATCCCGTGGTCAAACGCACCAACACCGGGGAGAATCAACGCAGAATTCTTCTGCAAATCTGCAGGCCGTTTGACAATGATGGCCGGGACTCTAAGGTACTTGAGCATGTTGGCCACCGAGCCGACGTTGCCTAGCTCATAGTCGATGATCGTGATGGGGGATGGGGTCAATGGGTCCTAGCGTTTGTAGCGATTGTACCGATGTTTGCAGTGGTCAAAACATTCAGCCCACTCGGGGATGTCGCGCAAGGTTCTCACCCAACGGTGAGACTCGCATCTGGCTCGCGAGCTCAATGGAGGGGCGCACTGCATCAATTCCGTAGCCCCGACCCTCGAGAATTTCTTTGTACACGGTGGTGTGCAAGTCGGTAAATCCCTCTGAAAACTCGATCTCTACGCCGTCCACGGTGATCGAACGAAACGTTGCGCGTCCGCCCGGCACCGGCTCAAACGGCAGGTCCTTCGATTCAACGGACAAAAACCACCGGACATTGGCTCGCTCAAGCGCGATAGCACCCGCCATTTTTCGCGGCTGCGACAGGTGCACTTCTTGCTCTTTCGCGCTGCCAAACAACCACGTCAGCAGATCGAAAAAGTGAATCCCGATGTTGGTCGGAATCCCACCGCTCTTCTCCGGTGAGCCCTTCCACGAAACATCGTACCACGCTCCACGCGACGTGATGTACGTAAGCACAACGTCGTGTGGTTTGTCTTGGCGCTCTGCGAGCAATTTTTCACGCAATTCAATCAACTTAGGGTGCACGCGAAGCTGCAGGACGGTGTAGATCTTCTTGCCCGTCTCGCGCTCAATCTCTTGGAGCGTGTCCAGGTTCCACGGGTTGATCACCAGGGGTTTTTCGCAAATGACGTCTGCGCCCGCGCGAAGGCCGAGTCGGCAGTGCGCGTCGTGGAGATAGTTGGGCGAGCACACCGTGAGAAAGTCTACTCGTCCGTCAACGGGGCCGCGGTGGAGCTTCTCAAGGTGCCGATCAAAACGCTCAACTTCTGTGAAAAATCTCACGTCAAATGAGTATTGATCCAGCAATCCCACAGAGTCTTTTGGGTCCACTGCTGCAACGAGTTTATTGCCTGTATCGCGGATGGCGCGCAGGTGCCTCGGGGCGATGTATCCTCCGACACCAGTGATTGCGAAGTTCTTGCTAGTCATTGGCTGCTATTTACTCGTTTGCCTCTGGTTGAACAATGGCTCTTGTTGACCATCGAGGTTTTACGTTTACCCGTTCGAACGAACACGCTACTCCGGGCAACGAAACCAAAGTGAAGCGGTCCAATCGGCGAGTTGTTTACGTCACCTATGACGGATTGAGTGATGCCCTTGGCGCCAGTCAGGTGCTCCCTTACATTGAAGGACTCGCTCGCAAAGGGCACCGGTTTGAACTCTTGAGCTTCGAAAAGCCTGGAAACGAGCTCGCATTTCGCAAAGAGATCGCGCCAGGAGTTCGCTGGACGGCGCTGCGGTATCACAAAACACCCACCGTCCCTGCGACGAGCTTTGATCTCGCGCAAGGTGCCGTTACTTCGGTGCTGCAGATGCTCTTGACCGGCGCTGACTTGGTACACACCCGCTCTTACGTGGCCGCTACCCTCGCGCTGCCGCTGGTGGTTGCGTTGCGCAAGCCGCTGCTGTTTGACACCCGAGGGCTGTGGCCCGAAGAGCGAGTCGACGGGGGACTGTGGGGACGGACGAGCAAGATTTATCGCACTGCCACAAAGATGGAACGGCTTCTCTTTTCGCAGGCCGATGCGGTGACGGTCCTGACAAACAACGTCCAGAGTTACCTTCGCAACGAGTATGCTTACCGCGACGAGCTGCGTGCCCCGATTCGAGTGATTCCGACGTGCGCCGATTTGGATTTGTTTTCGCCCGAGGCAGAGCCTGATCGCGAGGTCACTGCCCAAGCCGACGGTGCTCGAGTCCTTGCATACGTTGGCTCGATCGGCACCTGGTACATGGCCGAAGAGATGGCACGGTTCTACCTGGCGTGGCGAAAAGTGCTTTCGCCACAGAAAACACGGCTCTTAGTGGTTTCTCGAGACAACCCCGAGTCTATCGCCAAGCCCCTTCGCGACGCTGGGGTGGTAGACGAGATTATTCACGTCTCGGCCCAACGTGACCGAGTGGCCGGTTTGATTCGCACCTCGGACGCAGCGCTTTCGTTTGTTCGAGAGAGCCTCTCAAAACGCGCGAGCGCGCCGACCAAAATAGGTGAGTATTTGGGTTGTGGTGTTCCCGTGGCAGCCACGCTGATCGGGGACGCGCTTCGGGTGTTGGCCGAGCCGGGAGCAGGGGTTGCAGTGAGCGAATTTTCAGACGAAGCGCTTGAACGTGACGCACGAGCGTTGGTGGCCTGCGCAGAGGCCCCCGAGCGCAAAACGTTGGCGCGGGCCGCGGCGGTCCGGTGGTTTTCGCTTGAGCGTGCTGTGGAGGCATACGACGCGTTTTATCAGGTAATTCCCAGGTATCATAGGGGAGCCATAGACCGTGCCGATCACGGTTGGCCGATGCCGTAGCTTGGCACCTGAGCCGCCCTTTTTGAATGTCTGGCCTTTTTTCAGCAACGATGTAGAAACCGGCCGTGCGCGAACTTCCTAAAACTCAGCCTGAGGCGTTAACAAAATCAGGCCCTAGGCTGACTGCGGATTCTTCGTCGCACACCATAAGAGACCTTTACGAGAGCGGGCCACATCGACACACTCTCTCGGTTAGCACTATGATGGATGTTCACCGCCAGCGCGGTCGCGAAAAACAGTTCGAACTGTCGCAGTTGTGTGTCGCCCCTGCGGACACGCTTCGGCACGCAATGGAAGTGATCGAGCGCAACGGCATTGAGCTCGCTTTTGTCTGCGAATCAAGCGGCCAAGTAGTGGGTACACTCTCGGATGGCGACATTCGGCGTGCGCTGCTCTCAGGGGCTGCCTTGGACGAGCCCGCCGTTGGACGAGCGATGTGCAAGACCTTTCGCCGTGTGACCAGCGATGTGGGCCGCGCAGAAGTGCTGGACTTGATGCTCGCTGTTGGGATCTCGCAGGTTCCTGTGCTGAGCAAAGACGGAGTTTTGCTGAGCGTGCACCTGCTCCATGACCTGGTGGGAGCAAGCTCGCGCGCCAATCGTGCTGTGATTATGGCCGGGGGGCGCGGTGTTCGGCTGTGGCCGTTAACGCAAACGGTTCCCAAGCCAATGCTCACGGTGGCAGGCCGACCTATTTTAGAGCGACTGGTCTTGCATCTCGTCGGTCATGGAATTCGCGAGCTCTATCTCTCGATCAACTACCTCGGACATGTGATCGAAGAGCACTTTGGCGACGGCTCGGCCTACGGATGCAAGATCCACTATTTGCGCGAAGAAAAACCGCTGGGTACCGGTGGAGCGCTCTCGCTTTTACCTGCAGAATTGCTGAGAGACAACACAAGCTCGTGGCTTGTACTCAACGGTGATCTTGTCACGCAGCTGGACGTGGGGACAATCCTCGACACACACGACAGCCGTAAGAGCGTCGCGACCATGTGTCTGCAGCCCTATCAAGTGCAGGTCCCCTACGGTGTCGCAGACCTTGATGGGCATCGGATTGTGGGGCTCCGGGAGAAGCCCGCCCAGCAGTATCTTGTCAACGCGGGGGTCTATGTTTTGAGTCCTGAGGCGCTGGCTATGATCCCCGCGGGGGTTGAGTATCCCATCACCAACTTATTTGAAGAGTGTATTTCGCAGAGAAAATCAGTGAACGCGCACGTTCTTGATGGCGAATGGATTGACGTCGGCCAGCACGACACACTACGCCGTGCTCGAGGTGAACAGTGAACGGTTATGAAGGGCACAGAGTCTTGGTGACTGGCGCAGATGGATTTATCGGCAGTCATTTGGTCGAGGCGCTCGCGAAGGCGGGTGCAAACGTCCGCGCTTTTTGTCTGTACAACTCGTTTAACAGCCGCGGCTGGCTCGACTCGATGCCGAAAGAGCTCGCGAAAAATACTGAGTTTTTACTAGGCGATGTGCGTGACGCGCGTTTTGTCGAGCACAGTTGCAAAGACGTTGATGTGGTGTTTCATCTCGCTGCGCTCATTGCGATCCCGTACTCATATACAGCTCCAGAGTCGTTTGTAGACACCAACGTGAAGGGCACCCTCAACGTGCTTGAAGGGGTCAAGCGTGCGGGCTGTCAGCGTATGGTACAAACGAGCACCAGCGAGGTGTATGGGACGCCAGACACACTGCCTATTCGCGAGACGCACCCCTTGCAGGGGCAGTCGCCGTATGCCGCGAGCAAGATCGGCGCAGATAAGCTTTGTGAGGCATATCACTGCTCGTTTGATGTTCCCGTTGTGACTGTGCGACCCTTTAACACGTACGGACCACGGCAATCCGCCCGTGCGGTGATCCCGACGATGCTTGAGCAGCTGCTTCGAGGCAACCGTGAGGTGGCGCTTGGCAGCCTTGATCCAAAGCGCGACCTGACGTACGTGTCAGACACGGTCGAAGGATTTCTCGCTGCGGGGCTAGCATCGAACATCAACGGTGAGGTCATTCAGCTTGGGACCGGTCGCACAGAGTCTGTAGCGGATGTGTTTCGCGCCGCTTGTTTGGCGACGAATATGGACGCCAAGCCCGTGCTGCACCCACAGCGTATTCGCCCGTCAAAGAGCGAAGTCATGGTGTTGCAGTCAGGCCCCGAAAAGGCCGAACGCTTACTCGGGTGGAAGGCACAAGTGTCACTCGAAGAAGGTCTTCGTCGCAGCGCCGAGTGGATGCGTGGCGAGCTGGGCAAGTACCGCGCGGGGGACTATGTCGTCTGAGCTGTCGTTTATCCCGCTGTGTATTCCTCAGATTGAGGGCAACGAGCACAAGTACATCAAAGAGTGTCTCGACACTGGCTGGGTGTCTGCCGTTGGCGCGTTTGTCGATCGGTTTGAGGCTGAATTTGCCCGCGAAGTGGGCTGCAAATACGCCATCGCCTGCGCCAGTGGGACCGCCGCGTTGCATATTGCTTTAGAGTTAAGTGGCGTCTCTCGGGGTGATGAAGTGGTCGTACCCACTCTGACCTTTGTCGCCTCGGCAAATGCCGTCAGTTACACTGGCGCAGTGCCTGTGTTTGTTGATTGCGAAAGCCGTTTTCACCAACTTGATCCGGCACAACTCGCGGATTTTTTGCAGACCGGCTGCAAGCGCGATGGCGATCGTTTGATCAACACGAACACCGGACGACGCATCGCGGCGATCATGCCTGTGCACATTCTGGGGCATCCCTGCGATATGGATTTGATCAATGAAATTGCAGCAAAATATGCGATTCCAGTGATTGAAGATGCCACTGAGTCTCTGGGCTCGACCTATCGTGGCAAACCGACCGGTTCGCTCTCTGACTTTGGTTGCTTCAGCTTCAACGGAAACAAAATTATCACCACCGGCAACGGTGGCATGATTGTCACGAACAACGAAGCGCAAGCGCGACGCGCGAAGTACCTAACAACCCAAGCCAAAGACGACGCCATCGAGTTTGTGCATGGTGCCGTGGGGTACAACTATCGGCTCTCCAACGTGTCGGCAGCGATGGGCGTAGCTCAGCTTGAAAAACTTTCTCACTATATTGCCCGAAAGCGTATAATCGCCGCGAGGTACCAGGAGGCGTTCGCAGATGTTGCTGGCATTCGCACCCCCGAAGTCGCCGACTATGCCCAGTGGAATGCCTGGCTCTACACGATCCGAATCGATGCTGCGAGGTTTGGCCGAAGCAGTCGAGAGTTGCTCGCTGAGCTGAGGGCAAAAAAAATCGAGACGCGCCCATTTTGGCAGCCTATGCACAAGAGTCCGGCTCACAAAAACGCGTTCTGTTTTAGCTTTCATGAGGCAGAAAAAGCCAACGACGAAGGTTTGAGTATTCCCTGTTCTGTGGGCCTCACAGACAGCGATCAACTCAGGGTGATCGACGAGCTTCGTCGCTTAAGTCGCTCGGTATAGTCTTTGCTAAACTTGTAGAACCCCACCATGAACTACGAAACTCTCTTCGATCGCTGGCCGCTCGCTCAGCCAACACCGTCTCTTCCTCGGCATCTTCAAGGAGCCGTTGATGAGCTGTTGTCGGTCTTTCGTCGCAACGAAAACAAGCACGACGCGCACCGCGCAGCGACGCCACTACTTGAAGAATTTTCGCGAGACAGCCTGCTGTTTACCCATATTCTAGAGAATCATCTGGGGCGGCCCGGAGTCTTTGAGAAGCGGCATTATCCAGTGATTGCGCTGCCTATTGTGCTCAATCCGTACTTTGAGTTGGTCGTCAATTGTTGGATTCCCCTGCCGGATCGTCGCACGGATTTGTCCACCAAGGCGATCCATCACCACGGCAAGCTGTTGCTCTCGACCGCGACGATCTTTGGCCCGGGGTATGAGCACTGGACGTTTAGCCCGCCAGAGCCCATCAACGCGCAACAAGACTACTGGAAGATGCATTTGCTTGAGCGTGCACCGCACCCTTTGCATCACGTCGCCTTCGTAGATGCACACGTTGCGCACGTCCCGATGTATCCCAAAGACCTCACGCTCACGTTGGCACTGTGGACCAGCAGCGCACCGACAACGGTGAGAGATTTTGTTAAACGTGTCCCCTGGGTGAACCGCAACGCCACTGCGCTTCGCACTGCGAGCGATCGTCTCGGACTGCGCAAGACGCTTGATCTCAACGTGGTCGAGTATTTCGATTTCTACCCCGATCACAAGGGCTTCGTCGGCATGCGCGAGCGTCAAGAGTTTGAGCTCGGACCCAACGAAAACTATCTCTACAGCCTGTTTCACATCATTCAGCGGACGCAAAACGAGAAGCTCGCGCCGATGATTCGCAGGCAAATTGAGCACATTGCGCCAGAGTCCAAGCGAGTTGCACAGAAGCTTCTGCTCGATCTTGAGAGTCACACACCCATCGAGGGACGGCTTTCTCCGGGGCACTTTGAGCTCGCTCACGCGAACTTTACGAACACACAAATCGAGAGTGCGCTTCTGCGTGCTCAATCCGCAACGACGCACCAATAGTCATCAACATGGCCGCTAATTCAATTCCACGTCGAGTATTTAAACGCATCCTAGCCCCGCTGCTCCCCGAGCAAGGGTATCAGCTGATTCAAGCGGCGGCGATGAGCTGGGATATTCGATCTGGCGCGCTTACCGAGCCTGAACTCGAGTTGATCGCCTATGCAACGCGACCGGGAGACACCGTTTTGGACATTGGAGCCAACTACGGATTGTACTCATACCATCTGTCTCGAGCCCTCGGACCTCGTGGAAAAATCTTTGCGTTTGAGCCAGTGCCCTTCACCGCTCAGACCTTTAAAATCATAGCAAAAATTCTACGCTTTCAGAATGTCGAGCTCAACGAGGTGGGCTGCGGCGACAAGGCCGGGACGCTGTCGTTTCGCGTGCCCATCTCAGAGAGCGGCGCGATTATGGCCGGTGTTGTGCATCGTGCAGACCGAGACAACAACCGTGATGGACAGCAGCGTCACGCTCGGTTTGAGCAGTCCAAAGAGATCCAATGTCCCATCGTCGTGATTGATGACACGCTGCCCGCTGCTATTGGAGATGTGTCGTTTATCAAATGCGACATTGAAGGCGCGGACTATTATGCGCTCAAGGGAGCCGCCAAGCTGATCGCGCATCACAAGCCGTCCGTGGTCTGCGAGATCAATCCGTGGTTTCTCGAAGGCTTTGGACTCACCGTCGAGCAGCTCGTCTCGTTTTTTACGGACCAGGGCTATCGGCTCTATCGGTACGAGAACCACAAGCTCATTCACAGTCAAGCCAGCGATGTCTTCGAGGACAACTGGGTGTTTATTCACCCCTCCCGTGAATCGCGATTCGCTGGTATTTTATCAGCCCAATCGTAACTATGTCGCTACGCTCCGAGTGAATGGTAGATCTGCTCGAAGTACTCCGCTGTCTGCTCAATCGAAAATCGAGTATGCAGCCAGTTCTGCATCAGGTTGACCCGAGATTGATACGACGGCCCGTCCGCTGTTAGAATTTCGTGACAGGGATCGAGCAGGTCGTCGACAGTAAAATCTCTTGGGATGAGATAGCCGAAAGACGAATCGACAATCTCTCTCGTGTTGCCTACGTCCGTAGCGATTGGAATGGCTCCACAGCCCAACCCCTCAAGCAAGCTCTTCGAGGGATAGTTTTCGAGCGTTTGGAGTGAGAAAAACACCTTCGCAGTGGAGAGGACCGTCGAAGGATCGGGATCGAAGTACGCGCGAACAGGCACTTGGCCCTGCAGCTCTCGGCAACGCTTGCTCAGTTTGTCTGCGCCGGAGTCTCGCCCGAGAAAGATAAAGTTTGCGTCTTTCACCCCTCGCTGCTGGAGTCGAGTCCACAGCTCTGGGAGCTCATCTAACAGCCGATGGCAGCCTTTTTCACGGCGAAATAAGCCCACAAAAACGAGAGTATTGGTGCGCTGCTCGAATGGCTGCGGTCCGTACTCTGCGGTGTCGACAAAGCTATTTGGCGTTCTAAATATCGAGTCTTTTCGAAAAAATACCCGACTTCTGAGCTGGTGATGCACCTCCGGATCAAGCACATCCGTTCGACCAGAGAGCGCCGCCCCGAGGTAACTGCCCACGAGTCCGCGCCAGTTCAGGAGCGCCATTCGAGCAGTTGTGACCGTGAAGATGGATCGTCTCGAGAAGAACCGATAAAACTTCCACGGAGCACCCGTCACCACGTGGATCACGGCCCCCGGTCGTTGCCCTTCGAGCAATTTAAAAGAATTTTGTAAATTTGGTTTAGTGTATGGGTCGACGATCACGATCCGCTCGGGGCGTTCTCGAACAGCCGCTAGCTCTGGCACGGAGCAAAGATGGTTTAAGAGCGACTGTCCCAAGACGAGGCGAACATCAATCTCAGAGTGGGCTAGCAAATATTGCCACAATCCCGCGAACCGTTTTTCTGCTCCACCAATGTGGTCCGTCGGCAACACAATAAAAACAGGAACTTTCGGCGGCATCAGGTTTTACTCTGTTGCGCCGGATCTGCGGCATTTTCAAGAAAAATCCCTCGAACGTTCTGCCCTCTCCACGCTACAAACCTCTACAGAACTTCATGAGCATTGATCACAGCAAAAACAAGCAGAAGGTCTTCATCTCGGGCGTGGCGGGTTTTTTAGGAAGCCACCTCGCCGACGCGTTTCTCGCCGCTGGCCATGAGGTCATCGGGATCGACAACATGATCGGCGGCTACTTGGACAACGTCCCAGAGGGTGTTGAGTTTTATCAGGTCGATTGCAATGATTTCGCGTGGCTGAAGGCTCACATGAAGGACGTGAACATCGTCTATCACTGTGCCGCGACGGCCTACGAAGGCCTCAGCGTGTTTTCTCCGCACATGATCACTCAGAACATTGTGACCGCGTCGACGGGGATGATCTCTGCCGCCGTCGCGAACAAGGTTCGGCGATTTGTCATGTGCTCGTCGATGGCACGGTACGGCACCAATGAAGTGCCATTTCGCGAGGACATGACCCCGCACCCGCAAGACCCCTACGGGATTGGAAAGTATGCCGCTGAGCTGATGCTCCAAAATCTCGCGGATGTGCATGGGATGGAGTGGGTCATCGCTGTGCCGCACAACATCATTGGGCCGCGGCAGAAGTACGACGATCCATACCGCAACGTCGCGAGCATCTTCATCAACCTCATGCTTCAAGGGCGCCAGCCGTACATCTACGGCGATGGAAACCAAAAGCGATGCTTTAGCTTTGTCACCGATGACGTCGCACCACTCATGCAGATGGCGTTTGACCCGGCCTGCAATCGGCAGATCATCAACATCGGTCCAGACGATGAGTTTGTCACGATCAACGAGCTGGCAGTGGTGACCGCTAAGCTCTTAGATTTTCCCGTGAACATCACGTACACCCGAGGACGGCCACAAGAAGTTTATCTGGCAAATTGCTCGGCGGACAAAGCTCGGGCGATGCTGGGTTACAACCCCCAAATCAGCCTTGAAGAGGGCATGAAGCAGATGATCGAGTGGATTCGCCTGCGAGGGGCTCGACCCTTCAAGTATCACCTTGAGCTCGAGATTCTAAACGAGAAGACTCCCGACACTTGGTCGAAGCGGTTGTTCTAAAATGCCTCGTGTCCTCGCGCTTGTTGGCAAAGAACTTGGTCGATCGCCAGGCCAACGTTTTCGTCTTGAGCAATGGGCTCCGTACCTTGAGTCCCAGCACGGGATCAGCATTGATTTTGCGCCGTTTGAGTCTGCCGAGCTCTCAGATGTCATGGGTTTGCCTGGCAAATTAGCCAAAAAATCGGCATTTGTTCTCCGAGATTTCGTCGCTCGGTCTAAGGATATTCACGCAGCGCGACGCTACGATGCCGTGCTGCTCTATCGTGAAGCGGCGCTCTTAGGCCCGGCCATTTATGAGCGTGTTTTGGCGCGGTTTGGGATTCCGTTCGCCGTCGATTTCGATGACGCGATCTGGATGCCGGCGCCGAGTGTGAATGGCTTTTTCGCCTCGCTGCGGTTTCCCACCAAGCTCGCGACCATCTGCCGACTCGCGACTGCGGTGACCGTTGGCAACGAGTTTTTGGCCAACTATGCGCGGCAGTTTCAACGTCATGTCGCGATTGTTCCCACCACGATTGACCTGAAAAAATACGACGTTCAGCCAGAGTTGCCTTCGGAGGATCCGTTTGTGGTTCTCTGGAGCGGATCGACACCGACGCTTGCGTACTTCGAGACAGCTCGTCCGGCACTTGAGCGTTTTGCACAATCGCGCAGTGTGGTTGTTAAGGTGATCTGCAACCGTCCGCCGGATCGTCCGATCGCCAACGCAAAAAATGAGTTTGTCGCTTGGTCTGAGCTCAATGAGGCAAAAGAAATCGGTCAATGTCACGTGGGCATTATGCCCATGCCCGATGATCAGTTTAGCCAGGGAAAATGCGGTCTAAAAGCCCTGCAATACATGGCCGTTGAGCGCGCTTGTATTGTGACCCCCATCGGCATGAACAACGACCTGGTACAACCGGGGATCAACGGCTTGTTCGCGAACACCACGGATGAGTGGGTTGCGGCGCTCACGACACTCGCAGAGACTCCCGCGGTACGACAATCGATGGCGACCGCCGGTCGCAAAACGGTCGAGGACGGATTTAGTGCTACGGTTGGAGCGCAAAAATTGGCAGAAGTCATTCGGCAGATGATTCAAAGAAAGCGGTAGCGTGGATGAGTGAGAGGACTGAGGCGCAGCGGCTGGCCATCGCAAACATGCACGCGCTTGCGAAGGCTTCTCTGCGTTCGACGAAGGATCTACCAGCACTTCGCAAGTATCTAGAGGTCCTAGACGAGATGGCTCCCGATCCGCCCAAGGCTGATGACCCACGGTCTGACGCCGCGCTGCTGCAAGGACTTGTGACCGAGCCGGGTGACCTTCGACGCGCCGGATCGCACGTCCGTGGAGTGATCCTTGGCGCGAGCGCTCACTCCGACACCGTCACTCGTGAAGTAGTTGCGCTCGTTCGAGCGCTCGATGGTCTCCCGACACAGACCGAGAAAAAATGGACCGCTCGAATTGAGCCCGCTATGTTGTCCGTTCGTCGTGATCTCGAACGTGAAATGGTCGCGGTATTTGCTTATGAACCGCCCAAAGACGGCCTCGCGGCGAGCTGGTTTCGTCGTTGGGGCGGACTCCGCAATCTTGAGCTCAACGCATTTCTCGCTGCATTTACCCGAGATGGCACCCACGCCGCTGCCACGATCGCAACATCACAAGGACCTGACGCCGCCGCGCTACGCTACCTCTTGGTGCTTACGCAATATGCCTTTTCAATGCCAATCAGCGACGAGCAAGACCCAAAAGAACTTGCTTGGTCTGATCCCATCATCGTCGATGCCAAGCGGGCAGAGGCAGCGCTTGCTTCCGTGCTCGCCAACGTGATTGGATCGGCTTCGAGAAGTGACGAGTAGCCGCGGAAGCTCCTACGGAGTTCCCGCTCCGCCATCAGGGCTGCCTTTGCCGATCGCGTCGCCAAATACCCAGCCAAAACCACTGGCCCAGCGAACACGATACCAGCTTCCGCTGCGCGCCTCGATCGACACTCGTGTGTTGTAGGGGATCCTTGTAATCACTGCGCCCGTTCGCGGCTCTGCGCGAATGAGAGCTCGCGACCATGTCACCGTGACACTCTCAGGATGTGCAACAGCCACCCCACCCATGTACACGTTCACCGGCTGCGAGAGAGTAGGATCGTCGGCTGCACTCACCGGAGCAACCACCTGATAGCCAGGGCACGGATCTTCAACGGTACCTGGAGTGACCGGACAGGGTCCACGCAAAATGGGTCGTGAGTCAGCTCGTCCGGCGTCGACTGCGTTTCTGCCTGGAGTTTGACTGAGGACTGGAGTTTGAGTTTGAACTGGAGCGACACCCGCATCCAGCAACCGTTGCGCTTGTTGGGTCAGTGGTCCAAATCGCATCGCGAAGATGTAGAGGTAGCGATTCTTGATGTGTGGCTGCTCCCAGAGATCTTCAAGCGCGCCAAGGCCCGTGCGTGCGCACGCAACAAATGTGAGGGGTTCACGCACCGAACTTGCACGTCCCTGAACTGCCGTGACGCGGCGCCGAGCAAAGTCGACTTTGAGTCCCAAAGACAGAACCTCTGCTGGATTTTGCCCAGCAATGAGCGCGCTGGGGCAATCGCCGAGTCGGTTGAGCGCGCGACGAAGAATCGTCTCGACCGCCACGCTTGGTGCACATCGATCGCCCAGGGTATCGAGC
>JANNCG010000812.1:0-4075 GCA_031386385.1 Myxococcales bacterium | reverse complement strand
GTCATCACGTTCCCCAGCAGACGGCCTGCATAGATGCTGCCGCGATCCGCCCGCAGCAGCTGGAAACGCAATTGGCGCGAACCGATGTCCCCCGCATACAGATCGAAGGCCCCGAACGCGACCACCAGCGGCCACCCAAACAGCAGGATTAGGAAGATCGCGGACAACATGCCCGGACGCTCGTCGAGCAAGAAGTTCGCCTATTACTCCGACTGCAAACGCGTGCCGCGCGATCCATTCGCTCGCTGATTTTGCAGCAAAAGGTGCGCGTCCTGCCAACAAGCGATACAGAATGAGCCCCAGCCCGTAGATGTCCGTTGCAGGTCCAATGGTCGAAGGGTCAACGACCTGTTCGGGGCTGAGGTATTCAGGAGTTCCGAGAATTCGTTCAGGGCCGGTGACCGCGACATCGTGCTGCTCACGGAGCTTTGCGAGCCCAAAATCTAGGAGTTTTACCCCCGGTGCGTCACCGATCAGCATGATGTTTTCGGGCTTCATATCCCGATGCACAACGCCGGCTGTGTGTGCCCGATCAAGCGCGTCTGCGAGGACTGCACCGAGTCGTGCGACACGTCCTTGGCTCCACACGAGCTCTTTGGTCATCGCGACCGACAACGTGCGGCCCTCGACAAGCTCTAAGACGATAAACAGCCGACCATCGTCTGAGAGCCCCACATGCTCGGTGCGCACAATCGCGGGATGTCTTAGCGTGGCGATGGCCTCCGCTTCGCGAAGCGTGCGAAACATCGTCTCAAGCTCATCTTCGCTTCGGGCGTTGACCACCTTCACGGCCACAGGGCTCTCGGTGACCCGATCCCACGCGTGGTAGACGATGCCCATTCCTCCGCGACCGATGACCTGCTCAATGCTCACTCGATTGCCAAGAACTGTCCCCGAGACAAGCGGACCCGCCATGGCCTCTCCCCGCGACAACCTTGCGAGTGCAGCGGACAGCTCTTTGGACGTCTCGCGCACTCTCTCAGACAAAACCGCGTTGAGCCGTTCGACCTCTGCGTTGTGCTCGTTGAGCTCATCGAGTTGCTCTTGGACTTGTGAATCTAAGCTGAGATTAAGGCGCTCAAAATCCAGCCGCACCGCTGCATCAAGCACCTGCTGACGCCAAAGCGTTCGTGATAACACCATCATGGCGAGAGCGAAAAGACCCAGGACCGCGAGGTTCATCACGCGCTCGGGATCTCCGGGACGGAGCAGCCAAATGGCCGGAGCAATGATCGCGGCTGACAACAGGTACGTCAGGGTCATCATCGGCAATCGCATGTACAAAAACGCCGCCGGAACGACCGCCGCCATGGCCCACTCATGCAGTGATCCCCCGCTGTACTGCGCGCTTGCGGTCGAACATGCACCACAAACGATTAAGAAGAAGCTCAGTATTTCTGCTGTATTTTGCCTCACCGAAGCAAAAACCGAGGTGTCTTTGGTCCGGCTGATCGCGAGCATCGCTGCAGCGACGATGATCCCCACGGCGTCCACCGTGAGCATCCCCTCACGCCGCAGGACCTCCCCGTGCGAGTGCGTTGTGTGCATCACCTGGACGATCCCTGCGCACAGAGAAGCGACAATAAACCCTAGCGACACCACAGGCACCCGGGCGTTGTTGGTCTCTGCGCGACGCTCTGCAAAGTACCGACGATCGTCAGCACTAAACGCATCGTCGGGGTTGAGCCAATCGCGCACTATACTCTCTGCAGTCTCTCACTACACGGCCAAGGATTGAAACGAACTTCTTGCGGACAACCCGAGAAAAATACCACTCTGTTTGGTAAGTGTGTCTACAGACCGTCGGGAGCAACCTCCACCGGAATTTCGCTGCATTTGACCTGAGGTGTGATTGCAGCGATTGCGCTACATAGGAGCTGCGATGAATGTTGTCCGGTTAGGCTATGTCCCCACCACACGGTTGCTCACGCAACGCGGGATTTTGACGAAGTTCTCGGCCATTAGCGCCCCAACAGAGTGGGTCTCGTGCGTCGATTATTCTGAGCTCGTCGCGCACGTGGTCGCAGCCACTGTGGACGTAGCCTGGTTGCCTCCAGGCGCTTACCTTCGCGCAGCCCAACGTACTCGTGTGCAGCCGATTTATTCGCTTCGACGGGCGGGCGCGGGGCAGTACGTCTCAGCTGTGGTGTGTGCAGAGAGCACCAAAATCAACGCGCTGGATGAGACCCGTGGAGCACGCGCTGCGTGGGTGGACCCGTGGAGCGCTGCGGGATACTTGATGCCGCGCAAGGTGTTGCGCTTGGCGGGGATCCAACCAGAGCGTGATTTGTGGCAGCGTTTTTTCGGCTCATATTCGAACGTGCTCGATGCGCTGGGCACAGGGATGGCCGACATCGCCGGAATTTTTTGCTCCGTCGACTCGTTTGGCACCATCGTGCGAGCGGGCTGGAGTGGCGCCGATCGATTGCGCGTGCTGGGCGTCAGTGAGCCTATCGCGGGGGATGTCTTGGCCCGGATCGAGCGCTCGCGGGGGGCTTACATCGATGAGTGGATTACCTCGGTAAAACACGCAAGCGAGGCATCGGAGCATCGCGCGCTCTTTTACGAAATTTTTGGCGCTGAGGGGCTCAATTCCATTGATCCCGCCGCGTACGCTGCGCTGTCTGAGGCACTGGATCAAGAAGTGCGAGGGTAAACTCTAAAGGCCGCTTACTCTGCGCGGACCGCGACCTCGGTGTTTACAAATCCACCACGTCCGTCCGTTGCATAGAGGAGCACGCGATGGGTGCCCGGCATGGCCGGTGGTAGCCAGTCATTCTCCATCGGTGCCATTGGGATCGCCTCGCTGTCTGTCCGAAAGGCGCCATCAAACTTGCCCCCGGTGGTGATAAATCCGGTGATCAAGCGCTCAGTGCGCATCTCAGCCGCGCGTGTTGTGGGATTGATGTCTGTATAGCTCTCTCTTGAATCTGGCTCAAAATCCACAGTAAATCGCACTTTGGGGCACATCGTGTTGCGCGTTTGATCCGCACAGGGCCGCGCGACAAACGGCGTGGCCATCGTGACCTCGGTCTGCGGTCCGCCCACCAGTCCAGCGCGCACACCGCGAATGCGAGGCTGATGGTTGTCGCCATCCATCCCGCGCAGAAAGATTGTGTACGTAAACGCCCATCCCCGCGAGCCCTCTCCAGTGCACTTGAACGGAACTAACCCACCGCTTGTATCGAGGTAGATGCTCCCGTTGGCGCACGCCATCCCGATGATCGAGAGCGAGTCGCGTCCACGCCCATCGCTGTTGCCCATTCCGCTCATCGGCGGGACAAACTGCGTGCGAGGACCACAGCGCAGCTGCAGTCCCGGGAGGTCCAACGCGAGCTGTGGAATATCACACAAAGCGATCGCTGGTGTGCCGCCGTCGGTGCCGCCATCAGCGCCCATTCCGCCGCCCATACCGCCACCAAGACCACCGAGAGCGCCAAGTCCACCCGACGCACTGGCACCTGAAAGAATCAACCACACGACCTTCACCGCGCGCATTTGCTTGTCCGCCGTCACGAGCTCAAGCGTTGTCGCTTCGCCTCGGCTGGGGTTCACCCGTGTCGGATCGGCGGTGACCGTGGCGCGCACACCAAGGATACGAAAATCCGTCAACTGCCAAGACGCGTTGAGGTCTGGACCACACGAAGTAGCTGCAAAAATAGCGACCAATATGAATATCGCGTGAATTAAATATTGCTTTTTCATCGTGCCCACTCCAGTCGCAATCCGAGGTTCGGAAATATCGGCAAGCCCGTCACCGGAGCGCTCTCAGTGTAGTTGTAGTTGTACTGCACGCCTTCTTGATTCTGTGCGTTGTACGCGTTGATGACTTCGAGAAACAACCCCAGGTTGCCCCAAGAAAAGGTAAAAGTTTTATCCACTCTGACATCTAGCTGATGAAAGTATGGGTTGCGGGCGCTTGCCATGGCGCCGTTGACCTGCGTGTACGAAAATCCGTTGGCGTCGTAGATGGCACCCACAACGGGCGTACTTGGCGAGCCTGTGACCAAGCGAAAACGTGCGCCTACCTCGAAGCCCAGCGGGAGTTTGAAGCTCCCAACCATCGTGAGAATGT
>JANNCG010000781.1:0-5166 GCA_031386385.1 Myxococcales bacterium | reverse complement strand
GACAGGGATTCGAAGTGCAAGTCGGTGGTTTTTGCGCGACCGTTCGCCCACCACGCTACGAAGCTGAAACCCACGCGCTCGTTGAGCTTGAGCGCGATCTTCCGGTCCGCGCAGGGCTCGGTGAAGATTGCGCTTCGCCGTGGTTGCTCGACCGTGGATGGCTTGGCGGGGATGTGCAGTCCATGAGCGCTTCTGCGGCATCGCTCTGTCAAAACGCGGTCTTCGCGCGACCGGTTCGGTACTACGAAGTGCGCGTCGCAGCAAACAGCTCACGAGAGATTCGCGCAGAAGCATTTTCGCAAACGGTTGATATCTTCTTGCGGGTTATGGACCGCTGCGGCGCGACAGAGTGTCTCGCCGATAGCGCAGAGCAGCCACGAGGACTCCATCGATTGACCGTGAGCAATCGGTCCGCCGCAGACAAGACGTTTATCATCGCGGTGAGCGCAAGAACGCCCTCCGGCGACGCGTTCTACCGCATCACGGCAGACGGCGCTGTAGCCCTCTGAGCGGTGTTGCCTCGACTGCCAACTGCCATAATGCGTGCCGAAAGACTGCTAAAACGCTCCCAGCGCCGTGAGCCATGCGCCGTTTTCGCTCACCCCAGGACTCACGCTTCGCAGGACAACCTGTCCGATGGCGCTCGTTCGTGCGGGCCTGCTTGCGAGGTTGACGATCAACCAACTGAGCCCACCGACGAGCAGCACTCCACCGCCGATCAGCGTCGCGTTGAGCCCCGTGTGGTACGTATACGCAGCTGAACCCGTAGTAGCCATTCGCCACTGCGCTGCGGCGTTCTCTGAGTCGCAGAGAATCTCTGAACGCACGGGCCGACACGCGCCAAATTGTCCGTCGCGAAGCACGAGAAAAATCACGGACGCCGCGAAGCTCGCGCCCCCCGCGCCCATAACAACCCACGGCCCTGCCCCAATGCGAGAGAGGGCTCCGATGTCGCGCGGAAGAACGATCGATGGCGCGACCGACTGCACGACCGATGGCACCGCAGTGGGAGCGATCCCCGACGATCCGGCGACTCTTGTCTGCGTAGAACTGCCCTCAGCCCCGAGCGTATTTTGCGCGGGGGTCAAGGCCGTGGCGAGAGGGTTTCTTGGCAGCGACGAAGTGGTCGTGTTGGCCACACCCACTGGGGGGGCGAGGGGCGTTGGGCTTGTGATTTCACCGACAACCGGACCGCGAAATCGCGCTGGAACCACGAGCGTCACCGATCCGCCGGGGCGACCGCGAAAGCGCTCGGAGTACGTGTCGATCCCCGCCGCGGTGGCGACGAACTCTAACTCCACGGGATCCACAGCGATAGGCAGATTGTACTCGCTGGGTTGCACCACGCGGTTTCCGACGCGTACCGAAAGTGTGGCAACGGCACCGGGCGCAACGGTGATGGTCGCCAGGACCAGTTGCGACTGGCTCACGGACGAGACCCGACGACACTCTGTGGTAATCACCTCTCGGCGCTCTAAGTTTTGCCGAGCAGACGCCTCACGCACGCAGTACTCTGATTGCTCCATGGCCTCGGTGGGCCTTCCGAGCGCGAGGTACTGCTGGGCCAAAAACATCCGAAGCGAGACGGTCATCTCGATCGCTCCGGCCTGTTGCGCCAGCGAGAGCGCGAGGGTCGCATCGCCTGCGCGAGCTGCCGCTTGAGCGCGCTCGAGCAAAGCGCGACGCGCAACAATCTGACCCGCCGTGAGCGTGGTGTCGGGAGGCAGGGCTTGGCCGTGCGCCGAAAGGGCAAGCAACGAGGCCCCAGCGGCAACGAGAAACGACGCACTTCGAGAGCGATACGGCAACGAAAAGTTCATACGTTTTGATCCCAACCTACACACCCTAGCGTCGAAAGAGTAGGCTAAGCAGAGGTTGCACGGTCAACTGTTTGTCCAACTGCCAACAGGGCGATGGTCCAGAGCAACTGTACTAAGTATTTGAATACGACAATTGGGGCAAGCAAACATTTGTTGGTTCGCATGGCTGACTCAACGAGCTAGGAATGTCCCCAGAAAATGCGACAGTCTTTGGTGAAGTTTGCCGTCCGAACCCCAGTCATTTTGCTCGCCCTCTACGCGTTGAGTTGCGCGCTTCCGGCCAGTTCTACCGCGCGATTTGCCGTATACGATCGCAGCTGTGCAGAGGTGCAAGCACGGCTGATGGCCGCAGGGGCCGCGGTGGTGGATGGGCGCTATCCTATCGATCCCGATGGCGACACGGGGGTCGATACGCCGTTTGTAGTGTTTTGCGATCGGATGGCGCCGGGCCAGGGCGTGCCTCGCGAGTACGTTGAGGTTGATCCCGCAAACAACTTTCGCCAGACATTGACCACAGGTCTGATCGAGGGCCCGGTTTGTGGTTGTGCCTGGTTTAGGCGATCATTCAGCAAACTGCGGTTGCTCATTTCGCCACCACCAGTGCGCTATTCAATCGAAGCCCTAGATTTCACTTATTCAACCCGAACGCTTGGTCCGCAAAATCCTGAGCCCGGCGCGCCGCGGTGCCCGGTGGCCGAGGGAGAGGCATTTCCGGAGGATGACTACCCGTCCGTCTGCGTAGGGAGACCGCTTAACATCACCCCCAATTCAACGCTGGCAAACTCGTACGGAGGGGTGAGCTCGTGCACAGCTGACAGGGCCATGGGCGCGAACCTCGGACAACACGGAGGCGCTCGCGTGCAGCTAGCTGGCTCTGGTTTTCGTGTCTCTCGTGAAGACATCGCGACCTACACTGCGGGAGGCAACGTCCCGAGCAACAATTTTGTTATGAGCGTTAACGCAGGCCGCGGCTACGAAGCTCAAACACTTGGATTTTGTGGGCTTCTCTTTCCACCCCGGTGGGACGACAACAACCACCACGTACTGGATGTCGAGCGAGACCTCCCAGTGCGTGAGTCGCTAGGCGAAAGTTGCGAGGCGCCGTGGCTGCTGGACACCGGCCCTCTTGGCGGGGATGTGGACTCGGCATCACCGAGATCTCCTGGGGCTCCGTTGTGCCTCGGTGTGCAATACCCCCGCAATGTCCGCTACTACGAGCTGCGCGTCCCGGCGGGCACTTCACGCACCATAACGGTCAGCAATATGACTGGCGGGCAAGACGTTCTCGTACGCATTTTAGAGCGTTGTGGGGCTTCGGAGTGTGTTCAGCAAAGCTCTGCTCAACCGAGGGGACCACACATGCTCAGCGTGCAAAATACCACCGCGACTGAGCGCTCGTGGTTCATCGCAGTGAGCGGAAAATCCGCGGAAGGCAACACGTTCTACCGCATCCGCGCGAGCGCCCCAAGCTCGTAGGGTGCATCCGCGCACGACGCCATGATATCTGAGCGCTTGGTTCGAGCGATTCGCTGGACAAATCCACTTCCACCGTCGCACTCAAGATGCGCAATCGGGACGCTCTCGTTGACGGTAAAGGCACACGCTCTCTATCGCCTGCGTCGACGAAGGACCCACGCGAGGGCTACAGTGGCGGATATCCCGAGCGGCCGTTGATCCACGGGGTGTGTCGGAGTTCGGCAACCGCAACCCGGCTCTGCGGGCGGGACGTTCGCTTGTCCATCTCTGCCAATCACGCGCGCGTCACCGTTGTTGCTTGGCGCATCACTCGATGGCGTGCCGACGTCGCTCATTCCAGCGCCGTCGCTCGCAAGGCCAGCGTCGGGGGGGCCGTTCATTCCGGGATCTTCGGGGAGGTCCATCACCGGCGGCGGATCACCACTCGGAACCGATCCAGGCGTCGGAACCCAAACGCCAAACAAGTCCGCAATCACATGTGATCGCGAACTCGAATAGATGCACAGTCGTCCACCACCAAGCGGCGCCACCACCGTTGAGGCACCAACGGCGGCCGTTTGATAGTTGAGACTTGAGGTGTTGGGTGTGTTCATTCCGCATGGGTATGCGGTGAAAAAACCGTTGTCCGCGGCGTCCACAGACGTCACATTCACAATCGCTGCGCGCGCGTCTGCGGGCAGGCCAGGGATCGCGGCGATCGGCAGCTCAATCACCTGTCCACCACCCAATCTGCCTGTGTAAATCGAAGCCATCTGGCGCGTGTCGATCATCCGCAGCGGACGTACGAGTTGCAGCGAAAGTTCACCCGCTGCCACCAGGTACCCAGTGACATCAACGATCACGTCGACTTCTGTGTTCGACTGCACGCACAGCTGTCCACCGGTGAGGGTCGAGATCACCGCGTTGGTCACAACGGCTGTGGCTCCGAAGTTGATATTGCTCGTGACCGGAACCATTCCGTCGCAGGCGAATACCTGCAAAAAACCAGCTGTTCCGCGTGGGATCACCGCGACGCTTCCAACCACTCCGCGCGCGTCCATTGGCGCGTTGAGCATCAGCACTCGTCGCGTATTGGCTACGAGGGGCATCGAGGCTCGCGTGTCGAGTGCGCGCACTGGATACACCGCTCGAAGGCCCAGCCCAGTGGCGGCAAATGCGCCAGTCATGTCCCCGATCACGTCGCTGTCGCTGGATGCGCGAAAGGTCACTCCGCCGCCTACACCAAGTGAGACCGCAACGGCATTGGCCCGTGGTGTTGGAGGTATGTAGTTGACAACGGACGCGGTGGTGGCCGTCCCCGCGGGGTACACAGAGAGAAACCCTGGTGCCGCGAGAGGGAGGGACGCGACGTTGAGCCACACTCCCGTTGCGCCCGCAGGAAGCGCCGGAAAAGCACTAAACGTCCCTTCTCGCATGGGTCCCAACGGCCCGGCCATCATGCCGTCAGAGCGTACCAACTGCGCAGATGCAGCGGGCAATCGAGTGTCAAACAACCGCGCTGGAGCGACCGGCTGATAGCGAACTAGGCCTCCGGTTGGCGTTGCGGCAGGGATGTTAATCGCGGGATTGCGGACGGACGCCGGTGTCTCAGAAGACGCGCACCGTGGTGGATCAGGGACACACACTTGTCCTGTCGCGGCGCAATCCACGAACGTGCAGTCGGCGCGCACTGCCGCGTTGCCGTAGCAAACGACGGGACACGTCATGGGGGGCGCACCCATGGTGAAAAAGCGCGTACGTCGGTTAGCGCCGTCTACGCTGAGCTCAGCGTGAATGTGGTTGACGTGATGGTCGGTGCAGAAGTTCGCACCACAACGTGCGTCCGAGATGTCTGAGAAGTGGTTGTTGATGCGACCGCCGTTCCAGTATT
>JANNCG010000769.1:0-4630 GCA_031386385.1 Myxococcales bacterium | reverse complement strand
CGGCAGAGTATTGATCGTCGCCGCCTTCGTCAAAGAGCCCGCCGATACCCAGAGCCCCGAAGCCTTGCGAGCCACGGAGCGAGCGGTACCGATCGTTTTGCGTTCCTAAGTCATAGAGCAGCGCGACGCCCATGCGACCGGAGCCTTGACGGTACACCTCGCTTCGAGAATAAAACGAGCGTCCGTCACGGCCAGCGCGATCGGACGGCAAAAATCCTCGCATGTCGACCGTGTGCGGGACCTCAGTGTAGCCGTAGTCATCGGCACCACCGACGTCGATCAACACGCTCACACCGTTGGCATACGACTGGTTGGCCGCGATCGGAGCGCGGTACACATCATCGCCGCCAAGATCCAGGACGAGCGCGGTCTCGGCAAACTCTGGCTCGGTGTACATGTCCACTCCAGCGCCACGAATGGCCACAACGCCCGCAGCAGTTCGCGCAGTAAAGGACACCCCCATCCGCGCCGCAAACATGGCCCATGGCGTGCTCTCGATCGTCTTGGCGAGCGTCAGCGTCTGGGCCACTGGTGTCACAACGTCGCCCAAAATAGCCGCAAGGTCGCGTCCGTCGAGCGGTTGAAGACCATCAGGTCCAGGTAATATTTGGTGCGCCGCTATGTCGAACAAACGCTGTCGGTCCTCGCCAGACCACTCGGGGCGAAGTCCGCGATCACGCGCACGGTACGTCTCGGTCATCGCGTTGATCACGGCCGCTACGGCGAGCTGAAGATCCATCGGAACCATCGTCGCGCTCGCTCGCAACATCGCCTCATCGGGCATTCCACCCGCGGCGCGGTCAAGCCCGACGATCGCCGTAGCCAACGGAGCATCCCCCATTGGGGCCGGCATCGCAGGCCCCACAGCGATCGCCGCTACGTCACCGTTTAAACGCAGCCCCGCGGCTGCTGCGAGCGCCGATGATAAGGACTCTGTGCGTGTGTCGAGCGCGGGACCCGTCCGGCGTGCGAAGCGGGCTCCAGCAGCAAAATCTCGGTTGATTCGCGAAAAAATGGGGAGGCGAAATCGGTCGCGTGTCACCGAGGGGCCAAAGGCATCAAGCGTGGACGGACCAAAGTACAGGTCCCGTCGAGAGAGCATCGAAGCGGCGAGTGTTTGATCGAGAAGTGTTGCAGGCGCGCGGACGTTAAGGTGATCACAGTCGTCCGGCAGGCATCGCTGCATCCCTCCGATGGACGCACAATACGCGTTTTCGCCGCACTGAGAGTCCATTGTGCAGTTGAGCGAGCACATCATGGGCGCGCCCATTGGGAGGTTGACCACACAGGACAGTCCCGGTGCGCACGTTGGGCATGGGGCTCCCACGCCGAGCGCGTTGACTGCTCGACGACCACACTGAGCTGGGTCTACGGTAGCGTCTGGGATGCACGCCATCACGCGAGGGCCGGCTTGTGTTTGTACCTCACGACAGCGGGCAAATGCGTTTTCGCACTCAGAGTCTCGTGTGCAGTTTGCGAGACAGACTGGGGTTGGCGCTGACGGAAGTTGCGCGCAAGTGGAGTACCGACCCACACAACCGGTAGGCGGACAGCTGGCGCCGCGGAGGCTCTGTTGGCAGGGCATGGTAGGCTCGCACACCGGCGTCCCCGCAGGGCCAGGGTTGCAACGGCCTGGGATTCCCCTGGCAGAACACATCGCGCCGAGCTCGGGGCACGCCACCAAACACGTGTGAAACGACGGCGCCATCATGCGATTGAGATCCACGCACAACCCTCCTGCACCGCACTCTTCGTCAAACAAACACGTGTCACAGCTCTGCGCAATGCGCTCGACCGGCCCGCTCGGAGCGTCACTCGCGCCGTCAACGACGACCGCGTCCGAGCTCGATCCGTCCGCATCTGGACGCTGATTCGTCGGCGTTGAGCAGTGAAACAGCGCGATCGATGAGCATAAAAGCGCGAAGGTGAGGGCTCGCGATGGACCCATGTTTGGAAGTTTGTGGGGCCCTGGGCCCTGGGTTCCAACGTGCATCATTGCAACTATGATACTGCATTCGCCTCCGATGGTTGGTGGGATTGCGGTTGCTATCACTGCCCCCGCTCGCCTAGGGTCCGCCGCAAGTTTTTTGATGACCGATGAAGCCAAAGAGCAAGAGTTACCGCCAAGCGCGAGCCGCGCCCTTGAGGCCCTCGAGGTGTGCGTAAACGTCGCAGAGCGTGGAGTTTTGCTGACGCCCGTCGTTGCGACAAAGGCCGACATCGCGCTTGTCGAGATCCCCTCAATGAGAAACGGACTTGAGCGGGTCCTGATGTCCCGGCACCCTGAAGAGGGGCTCGATGCGCTTTTAGCCGCCGGAATCCTCGACTCGTTTTTGCCCGAGATCAAAGCGATGGTGGGCTTCGGCGATGGCGAGTGGCGACATAAAGACGTGTGGAAGCACACCAAGCAGGTCGTGCGGCAGAGTGTGCCGCGCACAGAGGTTCGCTGGGCGGCGCTGATGCATGACATCGGAAAAATCAAGACCCGTCGGATCCTTCCCAACGGAGAGGTGCACTTTCACGGGCACGCCGAGGTTGGGGCATCGATGTTTGATCGCCTGCAAAATCGCACCAAATTATTTGAAGGCGAGATGGTGCTGTTCTCTCGAGTCCGTGAGCTTGTGCTCCATCATCTTCGCGCCAGTCAGTACGACGGGACGTGGACCGACAGCGCGGTCCGGCGGTTTGCCAAAGAGATGGGCCGGTGCATGATGGACCTCTTTGATCTGTCTCGGGCTGACATCACAACCAAGCGACCAGAGAAAAAACGTCGCGGTCTTGAGTCCATCAGCGAGCTCGCGCTTCGCGTGCGCCAGATTGACGAGATGGACGCGAAGGTTCCACCGTTGCCCAAGGGGCTCGGGACGCTCATATCGGCCCGATTTGGGATCCCTCCGTCTCCCGCCCTTGGCGAGCTGATGAAGATGCTCAAAGACCAGGTCGAGGGAGGCGAGCTTGATGCGCAACAGCCGCTTGAGTACTACCTGGATTTTCTCAGCGAAAAAGTCGGTTTGCGTCCCTCGGAGAGCTAAGCTGGTCTCGGGAGTTTTTTGCGGTGCTCACGCATCGCTTGATCTGGCACACTCGCCGCCGTGACTGAGCCCGACGCAACACGTTCCCACGGAGCGATCGCTATTGCCGATGAAGAACAAGAACGCCGTGCGCGCGCACGTGCAGCGCGGGGGTGGCTCTTGCCGTTTGCCGTCTTGGGGTGCTTTGTCTTTTTGCTGGTTGGGATCGGCCACGCAGCCGACAAAGGCCAAACGCTGATCAAAGCCATGCACGGTGCGGATGCTGGAATAGAGTCCAGTGTCTTGGGCAACGTCGCGCAAATTGTCGCTCAGGTCTTGGGCGTCGCGATCTCTGTCGTCGCGATCATTGTTGAGCTCGCAGCGAACCGCTACACGCACCGAATCACCGAGCTGTTCTTTCGCGCTCGCACAAACATCGTGGTGATGGGATTTTACGTCATTTCAGCGGTGCAGCCGATGGTGGCAAGTTTTGCAAGCGCTGGCGGAATTGTCCCTCGAGTTGCGGCCAACATGGCCATGGTCTTGATGACCATCTCAGTGCTCTCACTGTTGCCGTACTTTGCCTACGTCGCTGCGTTTGTATCGCCCCTTGAGGTCATTCGAAGGTTGCGTCGTGAGGCGCTGCAGATCGTTGAGGCCGGTCCAAGATCGGACACTCCGCAAGAGGTAGCCAATGCGCAACATGCTGCTGTCGAAGCCGCAGAACAGCTGACGGATGTCGCTTTCAACGCGATGGTTCACCACGATAAGGCGATCTCGATGGCGGCCATCAACGCGATGGGCGACTTGCTACGCGACTATCTTGAGGTGAAAAACCGCCTCCCTAAAGGCTGGTTCAAGCTCGGCGCCGAACCCCGCGGAAACCCCGATTTCGTCTCTCTCGCGCCCATCGCGTTGGAGCAAATCGAGAGCAGCCAGACCTGGTTTGAATTTAAGCTCTTGCGCCAGTATGAGATGATCTATCGCGAGGCCCTCAACACCCATCGCGAACTCAATTATCTCATCGCGAGCAACGTGCGCGAGCTGGCATGCACCGCCATGACCACCAAGCAGACCGAAGTGCACGAGCTGGCCGTGAAGTTTTTTAACACGTTTATGCGCGCTACGCTCAACGCGCGCGATGTGCGCACGGGCTACAACGTGCTCAACCAGTATCGTCAGGTCGCCGAGGTCGCGCTTAAAAACAAGGTCCCCAACGTTCCGGTGGCGATTGTGCGGCACTTTAAGTACTACGGTCAGCTCGCCTTCGGGATGGACCTAGGATTTTTGCTCGAGACCTGCGCGTATGACCTCTGCGCTGTCAATGAACTCGCGTTTGATCTCAAATCGGCGGATCGCAAAGACCTGCTCAAGATTTTTCTTCAGGTCGACAAAGAGGGCGAAGGGGCCAAAAAAGAGACCGCGCTTCGGGGCGTTCGAAAGGCGCAAATTAAGCTCGCGGCGTACTATTTGTCGCACGGTGATGAGCCAGCCGCGCGAACGGTGTACCGCGACATGGCCAACGAAAACGTCCAGCGCCTCGCGAGCATTCGTGACGAGCTTCTCGCGGTTGAGTCCCCGCACTACTGGGAGGTCACTGACCGTGGGACCAATTTTGA
>JANNCG010000695.1:0-2411 GCA_031386385.1 Myxococcales bacterium | reverse complement strand
GGCTCGATGCGTGCGGTGCGCGTGTTGTTTGGCTGCCAGACCATCCCCGGATAGTGGAGAAAGCGAGCTGCGATTAGATACCGCGACCCAGGGGCGGTGCCGTACGCACCTGAAGCAAGACTTCCGCGCAGGCGCCCTCGCGCACAGCGCTCAGGAAGCCCATCGTCATTGGCATTCCTCAGGGGTCGTAGGAGGTGCTGTGTGCGTGTAGCAAAAGTGAGAGTTTGAAGCAGATTCGGTCGGAGCTATTCGCAGGTGAGGTTCGCTTGATCGACTAAACGTTTTGGCATCGCACCAGCATCTCTCACGAACCCTGAGGAATGCCAATGACGATGGGGCCCTGAGCGCTTCGCGAGGGCCATTGCGCGGAGGCTAAGTCCTCAGCGCCCATCGGCCAGATGCTGCGCTAAAACCTCCCCCTACCTCTGGCACGTGACACTAGCAGCCCGACGCAGCCGCTTCGAGCTCTAAAATTCGCCACACCGTCGCAGCGCGACGCTCACTCAACAGAAGCTCTCGAACGCGTGAATCTCGCAATAACTTCGAGAACCGCGCGAGCGCGCGAAGGTGATCTGTGGCGCTTTTCTCAGGCGCCAAGATCGCGACAAAGATCCGAACCGGTTTGCCATCAATTGCATCAAACGCGATCCCAGCTGGACTTAACGCGAGTGCCGCCACGACGTGATCGAGCCCAGGCATTCGCCCGTGTGGAATCGCTACTTCATCCCCCACTCCGGTGCTCGCGAGGGCCTCTCGGTCCTCTAAGACTTTCGCGATCTGCGCGGCGTTGGAGCCCACAATTCCCTTGGCGAGCAGCCCAGCGAGCACGCGAAGGACCGCGCTCTTGTCTCCGGTTGGGAGACTGGGCTCGATGCGGTCAGCGGAAACGAGATCAGCTAATCTCATGCTGCAATTGCCGCGCTGATACTCTGGTGCAAGGCCGTTTGTCTATAGCAATTCTTCGGCACTTACACACACGCCTAAGTCACCCTTCGTCAGCGGTCTCAGAGCCACCCTCAGCCATCGCCGCAGCGGCGAGCATCGCGGCCTTCTCTTTGTCTTTGTGGTGTGTTGTGGCGGCGTCGTGGGCCTTGGTGATTTGGGTCTGAATTTTGTCAGCGACCAGGTCGATGGATTTGTACATCTCGTCGCTGTCGTGACGCGCGTGGTACTGCTTTCCGCTGGCAGAGATGTGAATCTCGGCGACAAACTGGTGTCGCTCTTGAAAGAGCGTGACCTGCGCATTGAGCGGAACGTGAAGATACTTTTGCACGCGCTCAAGCTTCTCTTTCGCGTACGTCTTAATCGCTTCGCTTGAGTCCATATGGCGGAACGTAATCGCAACACCCATGTTCAGTGACCTCCAGTAAATGGCGGTTGATAGAAATGTCCCTGCTGCTTCACACAACTTAGTGATGTTGTTTCGAAAGCGGCAGGGAGCCGACACAGCATCGACACAAAGAACATACGACACTTTGACCGCGACGAAAGAGCCAAGCGTGCGAAAGACTGAATTTTTCCAGAAAAATTCGCTCTGCTACTTTTCTTAAAAACGCGCTACGCTTCCGCGCCGCTGAGACTTACCCCCCCTCCCGCGCGACCGACTAAGCCTTGTTAGGCTTGCGACTGCGGCGAGCTGCCAGCACTGAGGCCAGCGTGCTCATCGCGATCATCGCGAGAAGGCCGTTTTTGCTGTGTCCCGTTTGACTGGTGGGGCCTGCAGCGCGGCACGCACATGCGCCATCACCGGAGATCAAGCCACCGCTGTTGAGTCCACCGTCCGTTGCGCCGTCCATCAACGAGCCGTCAACAGAGCCGTCGCGTCGAGACGCATCGCCGTTGCCGCCGTCCATAGACACCACGCCGCTGTCGGTGTTCATCGATGCGTCGTTGACGCCACCGTCGTCGCCCATCGCGCCGGTGCATGTGCTTGCTGCCAAGTCACACACCTGCCCGTTGGCGCACTCTGAGTCCATCGTACATCCGCAACGTGGAGCCATCATCATGACGCCCGCGATGCACTGGGTGCCTCGTGGGTCCATCATACAGCCACGCGCTGGCATCCCGCCCATGGACGGAATGCAGGGAACACAGAGACCGAAGTCGCGATCACACACGGGCGCTGCCGCGGTGCAGTTAGCGTCCGCGTTCATCGCCGGCATCATGGGATCAACGCGCGCTGCGCCGTCTTCACGCATGTTGGCGTCAGGGACGCAGTCGTTGTCGCTGTCTAAGTCCAAGAAGTCAGGGCCATCGCTTGCACGATCGCTGTTGGCGGGCATGGACGGATCCATCCCTGCTTCGTCGCGATCTGGATCGCCGTCGCCGTCAGAGTCAAGGTCACGATACGAGGGGATCCCGTCCATGTCGAAGTCGTCGCCCATGGAGGGGTCGAGCATGCGCTCGGTGCA
>JANNCG010000654.1:0-3332 GCA_031386385.1 Myxococcales bacterium | reverse complement strand
CTGCACCATGCACGCGATTGCAGGGACACCAACGATCCCAGTCAAGACGGCGCACTGCACCAAAGTAAGCCACGTGAGGTCCGGCATTGAGTGCTGCTGGCCCATGGACCGGGCGATGGCGAGGACGTCCTGCATCTGTCGCTCGTCGATGACTTTGCGATGAACCGCTTCGAGCAAATGCTGCTCTTGGACAAATACTTGGTTTCTCATGGTTGGGCGAAACGCTCCATTCGTAGCAGTCCGAGAGTGTCAGTTTGAGAATCGGTTCTCAAGGCGACCATCACGCGCTGTGGGCATAGACGTTACAACGAAGACAAAGTTCAGGCGATTCCTTCGAAAGTGCGAAATGTGTAGGCAATGGGCGCACACGGGAGGGGGGGGATAGCGGGTGCGGGCGCGTAAATGCTTGCAAATTGGGCTAAAAGCTTCGAGAACGGGGCTGTACTCGGATCATTTGGCGCAATTCGCAGGGTTTTTGTGAGCGGGCAGAGGGGTAGGGGCCGCCGGGTGGGAGCCTCCGTCTATCGATAGACGGATAATCTGGGTCAAATTGCAGGGAGAAATTTTGGCAAATGGCGGCAATGCGGCAATGCGGCAAGCGGGTGCAGTGGTGTGGGCCCCGGTTTGGCGCGGAGAGGGTGGGGGTTGTGAGGAGTTGTTCGGAGCGCGCGTGAGTATCGGTTAAATGTGTTGTGTCATTGCTTCGAGTGACGATTCGCTGGTCCCTCATTTGAGGATCGACTCGTCTTGAATTTTAGTACAGATTTGGAAGGACCCATGGAAGCTGTGAGCGCTTATCCCCAGGATGAATGGACACGGATCAGCTATGCCGGATACTGGGACATGCCGCGGCTAGTTCGTGTTGAGCATGACCGCCGCTGTCTCATTTTGTACGCGCCATTTCAGGACGAGCTCGACGACTACGCTCCATGTTTTGCGGTCTTTGAAGTGGGGCGACTTGTTCTCGCCGACGATGCGTGGTTTCACAGCTGGGAGCGCCAAATCCTGCGAAAGTGGAGGGATATTCCGTGTGAATCGGCGATTTTCGACAAAGCGCACAGGTACTTCATACGACGTGCGAGCCTGACTGAATCGTTGCGAACGGCACGCGGTTCAGACGAGCGTCAGTAGTGCTTCAGCGCTCGCAAAATGCCAAGCGTTACGCGATCGCGCAAAACGGCGCGGTTCGAAACGGACTCGGATTTCTCGAGGTCAACGGAACGACGATCATTGTTCACAAGCCGCAACATGGCGTAGCTCCAATTCTTGGCCCCCTTCATTTCGTGCGCATCTGGTTCAAGCCGATCCGCTCGTCGCGGTCACAAAGAACCAAAATTTGGCTGTCGATACGCCTCTGGCCTATACATTTTTTATGGCAGAAACCAAGCCAATCTCCTCCAGCGAATGATCGCACACCTCGTGCAAAACGATCGCTGCGGGTTGTCGTGTCGTCAGGCTTTGCAGTGCGAGCACAACGACGAACCGGAGATCTTCGCGAAGGTTGAGTGTGCCCTCTGCAGAAACTGTTCGGGCAACGCCTGCGAGCCACTCTGCGCCATCGAGTGGGTCTGCGAGCTCGGTGGGCCGGCGCTCACCGCAGTGCCTTCGCATTGCTTCGACAAACGAACGGACGCTGCGTTAACGATTTGGACCGTCAGCCAGAATTTTTTCGCAGCGGTCGGCGAGCTGTCGCGTCTGCTGATCGCCACTGTGTGCGTGAGTGATGAGCGCATGCCAGTCGTTGCGGTCTATCAGTTGCGCGCACGAAACCTTGGCTCGTTCGACAAACGCCGCTGTCCAAAACTCTGCGACGGGCGCGTCTTCGTGCCAAGAGTCTTCAAGTTGTCGGCGAATGGCGGCAACGGTTAACAATTGTTGCAACGTCCGTTTGGCCACTGGCACATGCGCTAAAAAGCGCTCAATCGCCAGAGCGCCTTCGCGATACTCCGCCATTCCAGCCGCCGCGCCACCACCCAAAAGCAATGTGCGAATCAGCTGTGCTGCTCCATCCATGAGATCATCATCCAAGGTTGGCTCAGCGAGCGCGGTCGCAAGATCGCCGGTGGTTGCACAAATCCATGCAAGGTACTCATCCAAGACGCTGTTTGAAAAACCGCAGCGGAGCATCCAGCGTGTGATCTCTCGGTCCGTTGTCTGCGCAAGTCGTTCGACACAGTGGATCCTTCCCCACCCAGTCACCGTCTGCGCCAATTCGTAGAGCAACGGTTCTGCTCGCTCCGATCGCGCAATCGCAACCACGACAAACAACGTGAATTCGTCGTGTCGTCCCAGAACCATCAACAGATCGAGGTCATCGTCGTTGAGACCGACGACTCCGGCGACCGCAATGGCGAACTTGAGCACCTCTCGATCGTCGGAGTGTCGCAGCAACCAGCGAGCGACCAACAGTGCATGCGACGGACTCACGTGGTGTTGCTCGGTGAGAAGCTGCAACGCATCATCAACGAGACGCAAAGTGGACGTTTCACTCAGCGCGGCGGCCAGTGAAACTCGCGACTGCCCTGTCGGTTCATTGCAAAACGCAATAAACGCATCGGTTGCCATTTTTGCTCGCTCTGGATCACTCTCGGGAAGCATGTGATGCGTTGCCACACCATCGAACGCTCCAGGAGCCCACCGCAAAGCGCCTTCAACACGGACTCTGGTATCGTCAGGCAGTGACCAGTCGAGACGTGGTCGCGCATTGTCCGTCGCTCGAAGATGGTCGTAGATCGTGGGCGTGTCCAGTTGAACCAATGCTGCAGCAGACTCCCAAAGTCCCGCCGCGTTCTGTGAGGAAAATGTCATGCGATTGGATTCGCCCTAGTAAGCTTCGGGTTGGAAAGGTCAAGGGCAAAACTGCACCGTTGGCGCTCTCGAGAACTGCGTTGTCTGCACTCATGACGTTGGCTCTGTGCGTCAGGCACAGGTACAGTGCAGTCTTTGCATCAGTCGCTATGCGGTCGATCAAGCACCGCTCGGTTACGCACGCGCGACGCGTTTAGCAGATGGCAGCACGCAGCGATTTCATCGTACCAAACTGGCCCAAGTGACTCCCTGATCCGACGAGCAGTTGCAACAAAAGCTGCGCGACGTCTGCAGCTCACTCTGCCATGCCGACGACTGTGCAGAGCGCGGTCGCTGGGCGCGATGCCGTGCCTTTGCTACGCTCTCACTTGCCCGCTCCAACTGACTGAGATGCATGTGGGCACACAATCCTTGGATGCTCATTTCGCGTTGAGCGATTTCACGTTTTTCTCAAACCCGCGAGGGAGGCTCTTGCGTCTGTGGCTGAACCTACAACCCAACGCCGGAGCCAAGCTCGACCCCAT
>JANNCG010000629.1:0-6987 GCA_031386385.1 Myxococcales bacterium | reverse complement strand
CGCGTGTGCTCGAAGAGCTCAGAGTGATCCTCGCACGCAACAAACTGCTGCACCGCGCTCAGCACATCAAGCGCAACACCCTCGGTCGCTAACGACAACCCAAGCTGACTCGCGACCGCACTCTTGAAGCCCTCCGGCGCGAAGACTGTGTGGATGCGCCCATTTTGCCCAGCCTTTCTGTGGCTCAGGGTGTCCACAATCGCCTGCAATTGGCCCGCAACAATCCCATTAGGCAGCCACAACACCCCCGGCATCACGGACTGACAGTGACTCCGCTTGCCATCGAGCTCGATGCCGATGGGGATCGCATTCGCGAGCGCGAGGGTCTCATCCGCAGCGACACCGATCTTGGACGTCAGAAGCTTGGTCAGCAACCCCACCCGATCTGGGACGAGCCGTACGGACGCAGCCAGCCCTAACACCCCAGCCACCGCCGCATGCCCCACCACGTGGCTAAAGGTCGCGTTCTCATGGGCTTGCAGCGTCACGCTCTTAGCCGGTTCGCGACGAAATGGGCGTTGGCCAATGGCGAGGCGATTCTTTGAGCCCCTTCGCAACTCACTGCGAATATCTTGATGGATCGCGTCTAGCAGCAGCAGCGTTGCATAGCGCTCGGGCTCGCCAAACTCCGTCGCGATCAACGCAGGGTCGTTATGCAAGCGTTCGATGACAGCGCTCAGCCACTCAAGTCCGTCATCAATCGCGCTGCGAGCAGTCACCCTTCTACCCTCTTACGTACGCCGAATCATTGGAAGCAATACCTCGCGCTCAAACCGCGCACGCAGCGAGCGGGTGTCGCGAGTCTGTGCCAGGACCTGTTGCACGAGCGGGTCGGCGACCTCAATCGTCTGCCCAAGCTGCAAGGCCCAGCGCTGCAAGAGCGCCATGCGTTCGGCCGAATCAAGGGGTGCGCAAGACACCACATGATCCATTCGGTCTAGCAATTCTGGTGGTAAAACAACGCGAAGCGACTTGAGCAAATCCCGCATTCGCTCTTCTACCGAGGGCGCAGCGCCCACTCCGAGGGGCTCTACCCGAAAGGCATCGGCCCCCGCGTTAGTCGAAAGAATGATCATGGTCCGGCGCAAAGAGACCTCTTCATCGTGCCCGTCAAAATAAAAGCCCGCGTCAATCACACGCTGCAGCCACCGGTGTAGCGCGGGATGTGCGCGCTCAATCTCTTCGATGATCAACAGCGAGAACGGCTCGGACGCCAGCAAGCGCGAGAGCGTCCCGCGACGAACCTCAGGAGGGTTGGCAGCCCGGTGCCCGAGCAGCTGATCGACACGCCACTCATCGGACAGATCGGCACAACTTAAGTGCACCGCACGAGAGGCTCGCCCAAGTGTTTTTGCTGCAAATGCCCTCGCCAATTGGGACTTTCCGACGCCCGGTGGTCCGGCGAGAAGCACTGTGGCCACCGGTTTCTCTCGCGAGGCAATTCCACGCTGCCAAAGAGACAAGCGATCCACTAGAACCGTCTTGGCGTCTTGCATTCCAAGGACAAGCTCATCGAGAGAGGTGAGCAACTCGGCGTCGCTGGTCGCGCTCGGTGGGCGCAACGCGGGGACCGGCTCAAGAACTTCAGAGAGCGCGAGCGAGACAAGCGACGGCTCAACGGGAGACGTAAATACCGCCCGCTCAAGCGTAAGACCAAACGCATCAAACATTCGACCCGGAAGGGCGCGAGTCGGAAACAGTTTGTTCGCCTCAACCATTACGGCGTCAACGGTAGCCTTGCGAATCACCAGTCCTTTGGTCTTGGCCCAGAGCCGGTACTCTCCCAAAAGCTTCGCAGACGTCTCTTCAGAACTCGCCGTGATTCGCATGGGATGAACCCACGAGAGCATCTCAGCGTCTTCGAGCACGAGCCGCTCAAAGGTCGAAGGCGACTCGCCGATGAGCTTGATTCCGGTACGGTCAAGTGCGAGCGCAAGTGCACTGTGGATGTCAAAAGCGCGCACCAAGTGGATGTCAGGAATCCAAAGAATTGGGCGCGACGGATGAGCCGCCGCCGCTTGCACAAGCTGCACAAGCGCCTGCACAAGCCCGACATCTTTGTGCGACAGAAGGTCCATCGTACGAATCGACACCTTCCACACAGCGCTCGCGCCAAGCGGCCTTTGTCCTTCTGCGATGCGTGTTGCAACCGCGCGGACGATGGCCGTCTTGCCGACACCGCGCGGCCCGATCAACACGGGATTTCTTCGCCCACTCACGAGCACTTGCATCACGGCATCAGCTTGCTGCTCGAGAAAAAACACCGGCGGAAATCGGTGAATCTCCGCAACCAAGTCGCTCTCCACAAAGGGTGGCACCGGAGCTGCCTTGGGCTTTCGCTCCGTCTTGCGTGTCATGATAAAAAACGCTTTCTCAGTTCAAGTCAGCTTCAGCAGTTCTTTGACCTTAGCGATCACCTGCGGTGCTTGAATCGGCTTCGTGATGTATGCATTGGCCCCCAACTGGAGCGCACGCTGACGATCTTCTGCGCTTCCCTCAGTGGTCACGATCATGATCGGCACATCTTTGTGCACTTCGTCCGATCGAATTTTTTTCACAAGCTTAAGTCCGTCCAGCACGGGCATGTTGATATCCGTGATGATCAGATCAAACTTCGCGGTTGTGAGCTTTCGCAACGCATCGACGCCATCGTCCGCTTCGATCACCTTCAGTGACTTGATGCGCGCTAAGGCAAATACCAGCAACTGCCGCATCATCGGCGAGTCTTCTACTACCAAACACAATCGTTCACTCATCGAGAGTCCTTCGTCCTTCGTCTTTACTTTCGCGCTTCAGTCGCCCAGCGAGGCACAGCCCCGTGGGCTGCCGCTGAGAGTCGCGCACCCGCCAATGCTGTCGCTGCCTGAGTCGACAGCATTCGAAGCAATTCATGATCAAACGCGCCCAGCGTGCTCTTTTGCTCGAGTAAGCCGTACACCGCCACTGCGCCGACCGGCTGATCCCCCACGCGAAGAGGCACAATCAAAAGCGGCTTGTCATCCGCCTCACGAACCACAAAGGCTTCGCTGTGATTAAACGCTTTGCCAATCACACCTTTGCCAACGACCTCTTCGCGAATCTCGTCTGGTGCAAGTCCCTCCGATGCCACCGGGACCAAGCGCTCCGCCTCGGCCGAAAACACGACATACGCTCCGGCGCCTAAAAATTGCAGCAGAAGCTGCCCCAGCGTTGCAACGACCTCACGAGGATCGAGCGAACTGTGCAGCTGCGAGCTCGCGACATACAGGCTCGCCAGATTTGAAAGCTCTTCTTCCACTGCGGCCGCACGTTCAAGCTCGCTGCGGGCAAGCAGCTCAACCTCTGTGGTGCGCGAAAGCAAATGGTTGCGCTCGGACTCAAGCGCGTCAATCTTTTGCAGTAGCTCTCGAATCGCTGAGTCGCTTCTGAGCTGCAATTTTAACCGAGCGTTGTCGTCTTCAAGTTCCAGGCATCGACGGCGCATCAAATCGAGCTCGGTGACGAGCTCTGAAGCGATCTGTCGACCGTTTTCGAAATACGTTTCAAGCAACGCTCGACGCTTCTCAACCAGATCGCCCCGCTTCGCAGGTGGTGGTCTACTCGGAGACGCTTTGGTTTGACGCTTTCTTTCCATTACGCTTCGCGGGACCGTACCACGCTCGCCCAAAAGCGTTAAGCGATTATAGCGCCGGCGAGCGCATCGAACGTGTGCTCACTCATCCCTCCAACAATTCGCTTGCCGTTGCACGACCGAACCAAAAAGCCAACCTCATCACGAGCGCTAATCAAGCGCGCCCGTCTACGAATGACCTGGTTTTACCGACGGGGATCGTATTTCAAACGCGGCAATTCGCGCGAGCAATCCTGGCAGAGGCAATACAAGATCTGGGTCGAGAGCGCGGGCTGCGGCTGGCATTCCGTCGACAATCGCGGTCTCGCTCGCCTCGACCCAGAGCTCATTGCCTTTATCCATAAGCTCTTTGGCACCAAGGACACCATCATCGCCCATCCCCGTAATGACCACCGCCGTGCTTGGAATTGGCAGTCGGCTCACGCTCGCAAACAGTCGGTCAATCGACGGCGAATAACGATCCGACGGCTCCACGGGGTACACACGAAATCGAATCCGCTCTGCACTGTCGCCCACCAACTCCGTGCTTCGGTTGCCGGGACAAATCCAGACACTCCCCGCGGTAAGGTAGGCGTTGTCCTCGGCCTCAACCACCCGCAGCCCCGAGCGGCGCGCGAGTCGGTCAGCAAAGGATTTGGTAAATCGCTCAGGCATGTGTTGGGCGATGACCAGAGCGGGAGCAAAATTTGGCGGCAGCCGAGCGACCAAATCGAGGATTGCGGGCGGGCCACCTGCGGAGCTACCCACCACAATCACGTGCCGCGGAGCCTCGTTGGTGGACTTCGGTGGTGGATATTGCACCGCCCGAAAGGTCCCGGTCTCGCTGGTCTTCAGCAAGGTCGCCATGAGCATGGCGCGTGGATGTGCCTTGTTGTCTCGAATCGCCTTGATTTTCTCATGCAGCGCGGCGCGCATCGGAGCAAGATCGCCGCTGACCGCACGCGGAAGAAAATCCATCGCCCCAAGCTCAAGGGCTTTGAAGACATTTTCGACGTTTGAGTAGCTCGAGATCACAAACACCGGTCTCGGCTTGCTTCCCATAATGAGCCTCAAAAAGGTGAAGCCATCCATCCGCGGCATCTCAAGATCAAGCGTAATCAAATCTGGCTCTAACAACGCCGCCATGCGCAGCGCCTCTTGGCCATCAATGGCACGACCGACCACCTCAACATCGTCGAGCTCTCGGAGCAGCTCGCTGATCGTTTGGCGATGCACGACGGAGTCATCGACCACTAACACGCGGACAATTTTTTTCACGTGCTCGTTCCGCCCTGACCCGAAGACGAGCCAACTGCGGGTAGATTCGCAAATGAATCAGCGCTCGCAGGCGATCGGCGGTAGACAAGATCTGAGCGCAACATCACCGGTTCAAACGACGTCGTGGTTGAGAGAAGGGACTCGCTGTGACCGAGCAATAGATATCCTCCCGGCGACAGCCGTCGATAAAACTGCTCGATTACTGCACGCCGCGCGCTGGGCTCAAGATAGATCAAAACATTGCGGCAAAAGATCACGTCAATCTTACCTATCAGCGCAACGCGAGCGGCATCGACGAGGTTTAGCTGGCCAAAATGACAGAGGCTTCGCACCTCGCGTGTGACACCAAGTCCGTCGGGGGTCTGCTCAAAATACTTCGTGCGAAATCGTTCGGGACACGCCCGAAAGCTAGATGGACCATAGACTCCGCGTCGCGCGTGCGAAATGACTCTGCGAGACAAATCACTGCCAAAAATTCGAACATCCCATCCCGCCGGAATCCCCTCGTCAAGCAACATCATCGCCAACGTGTACGGCTCTTCGCCAGTCGAGCAGCCAGCGCTCCAAATCGCCAATCGCCCCCGGGCACGGCTCGCGTAGATCTGAGGGAGCAGCTCATCGCGAAAGGATTTTAGTTGGTATTCTTCGCGAAAAAAATACGTCTCATGCGTGGTGATGGCCTCAGCGGCATCTTCGATTTCGGCAGGCCCGCTGGGATCAAAACGCAGATGGCGGTAGTAAGCGCGAAAATCCGAGAGATTCAAAACCATCAGTCGCTCACGGAGTCGACGCTCGACAAACGCGCGCTGATCATCTGCAAGCACAACGCCGCAGTACTTCAACAGGTGATCTCGAATGAGCCGAAACTCTTCAAGACGCAGGGAGCCGCCAAGCAGATTCATCTAGACTCCGGCTCTGCGAGCAGTTGATCGATTGCCTCGACGACCAGCTCGTCGTGCTCGTGGTCGCGCACCGCTTCGAGCCTCGCGCGCATCGCGCTTCCGCCATGAACGAGCGACCGCACGGCCTCTAGCCTCACGGACCACGCCGGATGCGACAACAGGCGATCTGCCTGCATCAGTGCCTGCGCTCGATCAAGAGATCGCAGGCGAGCCAGCGCCTCACTGACGACGTCTGAGTCTGGATGAGAAAGCAGGCCGACGAGCGCCTCGGCGCTGATGGCCGGACCGAGGGCGTCGATCACCGCAAGGACCACCGCTGAGTCCGGATCGTCCAACAACGGAAGCGCTAAATCGCGCCCATGCGACCACTGCGCGATCGCTCGCACGGCCACTTGCCGCACTCGGGACTCAGCGGCTTGCAGGGACGCCACCAAAACATCCCTACCGGTTCCACGGGTGGCCAACCCCTGCGCTGCAGCTGTCTGAACAATTGGATCTTCGTCGCCGAGCGCCAAGCGCAGAACGTCATCGGAAGCCTCTGGGATCGCAGCCATCGCCGTCAGCGCAGCGGCACGCAATTGCGGATCGCCCAAACTCAGCGCCTCACGAAGAACCGCCTCATCCACAGGACGCCGCGCCCTCGCAAGAGCGGTCATGATCGCGAGCCCAAAAGTCGTAGGTGCCACATGTTGAGAAAGCGCATCAGACGCCGTCGCTGACCGCTGCACCATACGAAGCAAGGCCGCTGAAATTTCGACGGGCTCGACAAAAGCCGCGCGAGCGCAGATCCGTTGGACAGCAAGCGCTAACGCGGCTTCGTCTCCGTACGATGCGATGACATCCCACGCGACCGATCCTCGGCCACCATCATCAATCCAACGCTCAGCGAGCTGCACAAGCGCGGTCCGCGCGGGATCATTTGCGGACTCAGGAAGCGTCAACGCCCAGCGCAGAAAGGCTGCGGTCGCTTGTTTGCCCAAGTAATTGGCTTCGCTAAGACCTTGCGAAAGGGCCGTGCCGTCCAGCGCTGCAAGCGCACTTTCTGCAACGATGTTGGTCTCTGGTGCCTCAAGCGAGCGGAGGATCGCCCCCACGCTCAAGGGGTGAGCGATCAGCCCTAAGCACACTACCGCTGCACGTTTCGTGTCGGTATTTGAGGCATTTTGTGCAAATTGCTCGAGCACGATCCGCGCGCGCTCTGAGCCCCGAAGCGCTGGC
>JANNCG010000603.1:0-3607 GCA_031386385.1 Myxococcales bacterium | reverse complement strand
GCCTTTTCGTCGCGGCGGTTGCCGAGCGCTGCACCGAGCAGCCCCAGCAGCGCAGACCGCGAAGGGATGCTGTCCGATGGCCGCTGACCGCCAAGAGCGATGTCGCCCCATGAGCTCAACGGTCCGAACAGATCAAACAGAAGAAATTCTTGGCCACTCATACGATGGCTTTCGGGACGCTCTTGAACGCCGCAACAATCTGGCTTTTGAGATCCGCAACGCTCCCTGTACTCGCGTCCGCACCTTCGTTTGCTGAGAGGACAAACTGTGCATCCTTGAGCTCGTCACCGTAGGCATTTTTGAACGCGGTCTTGAGCCGCTGGATTCGCTCTACTGCCGTCGAATGGATGTCCGTGCCTCCAACCGGCTTCAAGAACGCGAGTGAAAGATTGCGTGGCTGGGCACTCCCCACTTCGACGAGTCCGTACGAAGCGCGGGCACGAGACGCAAAACTGTTTTGCTTGCCCGTCGGCGCTACGGTGAGCATTGCGTCGAGCAGCGCGTTCACAACCAACTCAGGCGCGATGGCTCCATCTCCGAGGTTCGCCTTTAACAAATCTGTGTCGATGCACGCATAAAGGTAGAACAACCCAGAGGCGAATTCTGTGTTGCCCATGTGCGCGCTTCCAGAGTGGACTGCCCCGTGGTTTAGATCATCGACGGCAGTGAAGAAATCGTCTTCGACGTTGACCCGCTCAACTGTGAGCGCATGAGCGACCTGCATCGCGGCCTCAACGTTCGCTGCTGGTGAGCTTGCGAGCATTCTTCCAAACAGCGCAAGATCGACCGATTGGTATTGTCCTCCGCCGCTCTGCGCATCGCCAACTAGGGGCGTGAGGTTCTCGCGCATTGCAACAATTGAGTGCTGCGCAACGGGCGCCGCGGGGAGCTCCTCCTCTGATGGTGCAGTGTCAGCAGCTTTGGTTTTCGGGCGCGCACGCTTGCCAGGTGCAGCCGAGCCACCGCCTTTGCTCACTGGCTCACGCACCGCACGTCGAGCGGATTCATCGCTTCGCAAACGCTCAGCAAACTCGTGAAACATCGCCCACTCCGCCGCCGCGACGTGGACGACTTGGCTGAACTCCATTTCGATCAAGTCAGGATGGACTTTCTCTCCAGCGGGAGCAGGCTCAGCCGTTTGAGTGTTCGCCGCTTTTAGGTCTCCCCAACGCTTCGCGATCTCGTTCGCCAAACCGTTGGCATTCTTGAAATCTAGCCCGCCCTGACTCTGAAACAGCTTGCGAAGCTGCGCAGGCAGATGCTTCGTGTGGGTGCTAAACGTCGGCAATTTTTGACCGCTCGGCTCGACTAACCCCTTCTGCGCAGCAGCGAATGTTGAGTTCGCTATCGCTTCGACGAAGACATCGCTGGTCCGCCACGCACGCTTCAGACTCTGGGATGAGATTCTTAGACGTTGGGCGCCGCCAAAGACGCACGTTTTGGGGCGATTGAGATCGTCACGGTTGAGGTTTGATGGCGGGTAGGATGTGAGAAGGTGAACTTGAATAAATGTGGTCATGGTGATCGCTTTCAAACTGTATACGTTTAGGAGGACTGCACTAAAACTTGCTCGTAATAATCGCGGGCCCATTTCTGGGCGACGCGTTGATCAAACGGATTGATAAACTGCGGGAGGTCGTCAGCCAGTTTTTCGACCGACAGAGCCCCGTCTAACAGCCGAACAATCCGCACCATTTGCGGCGCAAAATCATCCCAGGTAGTGCTAACGACCAACCGCCGAAATCGAATAGGCTTCAGTTTTGGCGCAGCATCCTTCGCGGACAGCTTGCCTTCGTGGGCGAAATTGCCTGCAAACTGAGAGGCCACTGACTGAGACGCAAACGGCGTTCGGACATCGGATTTGACGTACGCTAGCGTCCAAGCAAGCGCCTGCAAGGGTTGACCAGTCAGCGATGGTTTCACCGGCCCGCGCAGCAGGCGATGGTACCCAACTGCGAACGCCACCTCGTCGAGATTGTGGCAACGTTGGAGCTCAGCACGGTCCCCGCGATGATCCTCTTGCAAAGACGTCCACCATTCAAGCGTGTGTTGTACAAATTTTTCATTCTTCATTCGTGCTTGCTTGCTTCTGCGTTCGGCTTCGACGCGGAGATTGTGTTGAAGTGAGTGTGTTGTCGTTTGTTGGGAGGCCAGCTTTAGCCCGCCAAGAAGGCAGGGAAACGCGCATTTTTTGATCCAAGAACCAGTACGCGCGCGAGACACGTTCGATGTCGGCCGTTGCAAAGTCGCCGACTGCGCCCGTGTACTGCTGAAACAAGCGCAGCGTGATTTCGCGAAGGGTCTTGAGCCACATTTCGCCGCAGTTGTTTCGGGTGTTGCTCGCCTCCTCGCCTGTCCAGTCAGGGATTGCCGCGATCTGGGAGAGTCCTGAGTAAAAGTCCGCCTCCGACGCCGCCCAAAAAGCCTGACTTAGTTCGCTGTACGACTTGTATGGATCGGCATTCGATGTGGGATTTTTCTCTGTTTTGTCCGATTCTTTCGTCCGTCGAAGCGCCATCTGGAGCTTCTTGATTTCCGACGCGAACTTTTTGTCTCGCGTGTTGCGCCCTTTGTCTCCACCCCGCAGTCCCCAAACGACAGCCCAGTTGAAGTACAAGTGCGCACTCTCTGCACAGCACACCCACTTCGCACAAACATCATCAAATTGAGTTTGCGCAGCTCGGCTCACATCTCGCAGCACAAAACACGGGAGCCGTTCTGACAAGAATCCATTGATGCTTGCTTGTTTGGCGTCAAACCCAAAGCACCAAAGCCGCACACGTGCGGTCCGGGGCAGCGCTCGGTATCTCTCTTCGTTACGAAAAATGGTCAGGATTGCGGCGGGTTCGTAGGTAACAGTTTCGTCTTTGCCCTTTTGCGACCTTGCGCTGTTCAGGTCGATCCATTCGACGTATGGGATTCGTCCGCCGGAAACGACGCGATGCACGACACCCAGCGGTAGTCCACCGTCGTCGACACGTGCTTCAGTGGGCGACAAGGGATGGCGCCACAATTTTGGGATCCGGCCTGCCGCATCAGCGCCGAGCTCTGCCTTCGGTTTGGATGGGTGAAACATCGCGCCGTGTTTTGTACTCAACGGTTTAGAAAGCGAGAGGGCAAACGCTGGATTTGCTTCGTGCATAACTTCCGTAAAGTCGAGCCACCATCGTTTTGGTGTGCCCCAATACAACACCGTCTGGTCCGAGGCCGACGGGAGAATCAGCTGATTTTTCTCACTTGTTTGTGCTGCACGCATCCAGGGAAATGGCTCCAATTTCGGCGCGTTGTTCTGGGAGTCAAATCCTTTAGCAAACCGGTTCCGCGACAGCACGTTTAGCCAGAGCGATTGCCAAAGCACTGCCCCGTCGATCTCTAACAGTGTCGCAAGCGCCCCAGTGCCACGAATTGACTCGCGGTGTCCCCCGCAGATACCCGGCAAGAACGATTGCGTGAGAACGAGCGCAAGTTGCTCACAGCGGTGTGAAATGTAGCCACCTCAGCGGCGTGAAATGGAGCCACTGTTGAAGCGATACATTAACACGACGAGCTCACCGGTTTGCAAGCTCTACTGAGCGCGCAGCTCGGCAGTCACGCTGCGTTGCACTTG
>JANNCG010000592.1:0-3804 GCA_031386385.1 Myxococcales bacterium | reverse complement strand
CTTCTGCGCCAACCTGCTCGATGAGACCCAAGCCAGCGTCAACCAGCGCGTTTCGGAGGTCGCCATGGTGGTAGGGCGCTTTTTTTGAGTGAGTCACACCAGCATGTTGACACCGTCCACTTCGTGTGTAAAGTTCACATCGTGAACATAAGATTCGTGTACCCATTCCCATCCCCTTCTCCTCAATCCCCGACAGGAGTTTGCCCATGAAGCTCGCTGTTTTTGGCGCTACTGGCCTCACCGGCGGGCTGGTCGTAGAGCGCGCGTTGGCCGCAGGGCATCAAGTTGCCGCGATTGTGAGAAACCCTGACTCTGTCCGCCTCAAGCATGAACAGCTCACGGTGATCGGCGGCAGTCCGACGTCAGAGGCGGACGTGGAGGCCTGCGTGCGCGGGGCCGACGTCGTGATTCACTGCCTCGGAGTGGGCGGCAAGGGCACCGGCAAGCACACAACGCTCATCTCGGACTCTGTAAAGGCGACCCTGGCAGCGATGCAAAAGCACAACGTCCCCCGCATTGTCTGTATGTCGAACGTTGGGGCGAGTGGCAGCGGGCCTTGGCTGGTGAACCGCGTTGTGGTTCCCGTATTTTTGCGCTGGCTTAGACCCATCATCGACGACAAAGAACGCATGGAGAGCGCGCTCCGCGCCTCGGCGCTCGAGTGGGTCGCCGTGCGCATCGTGGGCATCACTGAAGGTGCAGCAAAGCCCGTTCGCACAACAGAAGACGGTAAAGGTCTCGGACTCACGATCACTGCGCCATCCGTCACGGAGTTTCTACTGGCGCGCGCGACGGGGCCAGACTTTCTCCGGCAAACACCCTCCATCAGCAACTGAATCAAGGAGACAACCATGACCTTCGAAATCCTCGCACTCATCATTACCGGGGCCGGCACACTGCTCGGACTTGGCTTCATGTTCGCGGGCCGCTTTATGCTCAAGCAGTGGGGCATTGACGCGACTGACGCGTCGCTCGTGATGAGCCGTCGCTTAGGCGCGGTGTATCTCGGGATCGCGCTGCTGTTTTTCTTGGGCCGATCCGCTGCGCCTTCGGTGCTTCGCTTCGCGGTGTGTGCGGGGCTGGGAGTCGCGATCGGACTTCTCGCTTGCCTTGGCCTCTTCGAGCTGATGTCCCGACGCGTCAGCAAGGGCATCTTCGTGTCCGTCGTCGTCGAGACACTTCTGTCGTCGAGCTTTTTCTGGGTCCTGTGGGGGCACCGATGAGCAGCGCGCGACCGACCTGGAAGTTTCGCGTGATCGCGTTTGCGAGCCGGTTTATCATGTCACCCACGGAGAGCACAGGGCCCGAAAAGGCCCGACGCGACCTGTCGAATTCAACGCGCGGCCCGAAGATGCTCGTCGGCGAACGGCCGGCGCTTGAGGCGATCAACGACGGACAAGTCGCGGGTGTGACAGTGCGACGCTATCGGCCCGCTCATGCACGTCCAGGGACCATCGCGTTTTTTCATGGCGGAGGGTGGATGCTCGGAGACATCGAGGCTTACGACATCCTCGCGGGGACGCTTGCGGCAGAGACCGGGCACGAGGTCGTGTCGGTAGAGTACCGGCGCTCGCCAGAGCACCGTTATCCAGCGGCCCTCGACGACTGCATCGCCGTCACCCAAGAACTCCTGAAGTTCGGGCGCGTCGCCGTCGTGGGTGACAGCGCGGGTGGAAACCTCGCAGCCGCGGTCGCGCAGAGAACCAAGGTCGCGGCCCAGGTGCTCTTCTATCCCGTCGTGGACTGTGCGAACGAGCGGGCCTCTTACCATCACTATGCGCGGGGTCACCTCCTGACCGCGGAGACCATGCGCTATTTCAGGCGAGAGTACGTGCCCGAAGCGGACCAACGACATGAACCGGGCGCCTCGCCGATCCTTGCAGCGTCGGTTGCTGGCTGCCCGCCTGCGTACATCTCCGTCGCGCAGTGTGACGTGCTGCGTGACGAAGGCATCGCCTACGCAGATCGCCTCTCTGGTTCGGGCGTCAACGTAACGCTCGAAGAGATTCCCGGGACCTTGCACGGATACGTGTCGCTTCTCGGACTGCGCGAAGCGCGAGAGACGTTGACCCGCGCGTCAACGTGGCTGAGGGCGAAGTTGGTGGATCAAGCCAGCGTGTGATCTACGTCGCAGACGGTTCGCGTTTGTCTGGGGGCCATCGGACAGCGCGCCTTGGAGCTTACTCTGCATCGGCTGAATGGTGTTAACTTCAGCGTCACCCTCCTTTGAACGCGCCCGACCTGACACAACAACGGAGGCTATCGTTTGTCCGCGCTTCCCGCGACGCGTTGCTGGTGGCTTCAGTGTTGCGCAAGTGGCTGGGGTGATTCGACTGCGGTTGCCGGTGGAGCCGTTGAACCAGGCAGTGCGGACGATCCGTTAGTCTGCCCACTTTCGTGCCCCGTAGCGGTGGGGCTCTGCGAGCCATGATTGTCGTGATCGTTGTCGTGAACGTCGTCGTGATCGTCGTCAAATGGCGAACGGTCTTCGGGGCGACGACCACCGATGGTGGGAAAAAACGCGCCGACTTCCGCAACCAATGCCTGCTCGTCGATGTGAAACACTGCATCCCGCGTGGGAACCTTCCATCCGAGCACAAAGATCCACGTAGGTGTTGGATGCCACGTCAGCCCGAGGATGAAATTGCTGAGCTCGTGTGAACCCGAGAACCACTCAGCGACGAGGCTCAACCCACTCACTCGCGGAATCGGCAACGGCTGCTCGATCGATGCCATCGCAGACAACTGGTTGTACCCGGTTCCGTATAACTGTTCTGTTGCATAACTGACGCCGATGCCAAGGCGCGTTCGGAGCACCGGCAACCGAAACGACTGCAATGCGTACATCCATGTTCCGACGCCACGATTGACCAGTGAGACCATCGCCATTGCACCAAACGAAATCTGAAACTGCCACGCTGGTGCTGACTGCGTAAACAAGCGCACGCCCGATTTGAATCCGAGCGCCAAGGTCGTGTTGCCGATACTGCCGTCGTAGTTGACTCCCAGGTCAAACAGCGTGGCCGCCAGTTCGGTGCCGTATCCGAGGCCGTACGTAAGAAAGTACGTGCCCGCCCAGTACCGTCGTGCTCCCCAGAGGCGCAATTGCGACTCGTGCATCAAGAAGAACTGCCGTGGGCCGGTGATATCTGCCGACGGCATCGAGATGATTGCTTGTTGTGCGGTGGCTGTCCGTGCCGACAACAATACCGTGATGGAAAGCGCGAGGCTCCGCATGGTTCGAGGACGCATCTGGCGCTCAACGTGGTGCCAAATGCCGATTGATGCAAGCCAAACGACGAGGTGATGAGGAAGTCCAACGGGCGGTCCGCGCCACAAGTCCGCAAAAGACGCGACCTAGGCGTTCAAGTGTGCGATGCCGGCCGCTCGCAGGACGTCGCCGAAGGACAGGCCCCGTTTGGCGCTCGTGCGGACGACTGAGTGTCGCCCGGACATCGTTTGCAGCGTTATTGTAATAACTCGAAACAGAAGTTCGACGACGAGCGTACCCTCTCGCATCATGAAGCTTATTGTTGGCATCCCCGCATTTCTGGCGCTCCTAGTTGGATGCACGCCCAGCACAACGCAGCGGCTCCGCCTGCCGCCTCTTCACACCGTCGCACACGTCGAGCTCTCTCGCTACCTGGGTAGATGATATGAGATTGCAAGCTTTCCTCAGGGTTTTCAGCGCGGCTGTACCGCCACAACGGCGACATACACGCTTGTCGGTGAAGGTGCCATCCGGGTGCAAAAAACGAAATCATCGATCGCCTCCGGGCTCAGGGATACGAGACATCAAGGCTC
>JANNCG010000554.1:0-8733 GCA_031386385.1 Myxococcales bacterium | reverse complement strand
CGTCGGGCTCCGTCGCTATCGATGTCGGCACTGCTCGACGTCGCTCAATGTCGCGAGCATTGCCGTCCGAGTCCCCGCGGGGCTTCCCCAGGCCCGCATAAAGGAGCAAAGCTTCTATGTTTCGAAAAGTCTCTCAGTCGGTGTTATTGCTGGTTTTGGTGCTCGTCGAAGGCTGTCGAAGTGAGCAGGCCGTCCGTAGCATGACCGCGCATACTGCGTGTACGCGCGTGATGACCTTGTGCCAGGGATCTGATCACGACCGGCAAGAGTGCGAAAACAGCTTCGCGAGCGTCAACCCGACCGTTGATGCAGAGAACATTGCGCGCACTGCCAGGTGCGTCAACGAAGCGCACAACTGCGGCGAGGCCACCGGGTGCATGGCCGGCGGGGCGGCACGGGCGGGCGCGAATTTTCTCCGTGATTTTACAAACGGATTTACGCGCTAAATCTCTTAGCCGACGCGATATCGCGCGGTGCGACGCCCACTGGCGTCGATGCGATCCACGATGCCTTCGTACTCAATCCAAGCGCCGCCCTCTTCGAGTGTGACCGAGATTGCACGCCCATCAGACTGAGAGACCGCGTAAGCGACCCGTTCGTTTACGCTCACGGCGACATCAGCTCCTGAGTGATATAACAATACACCGTTGCCGAGCTCTGCCGTTGGAGCCTTTGTGGCGTCGGGTCGTGAGACCGCGAAGCGACGGCGACCTTCGGCATCGATGACCACGCACTCGATTTTTCTCCCGGTTTTTTCCCAGCGATCGCGGACTAGGGCGACGCTGCCACCTCGAAGCGGAAGGGCTGAAGCTCCCTGCGCAATCCAGCGGACAGAGGGCTTGCTCCCGCGCACCTCCACTCGCATGACGACTTCACCGGATGCAAGCAACACGTGACCGTCGCCAGACGGCGCGATCTGCGCGTTTCGATCCACTGGAATCGACCAGCGCTCGGCTCCATCGGGAAGACTCAACGAGAGCAGCCTCCGGGGCGAGTCTACAACGTGGACGGCGTCCCCTGCGGCGACGGCCTGGGTGGTTCCGGTCGTGGCGGACTGCCAAGCGACCGTGGCGTCCTCGCGAAGAACAAACTGGGACTGCGTTGCTGAAACGTACACGCAGCCTCGGGGCAGGGCCGTTGCCTCAAACTGCATCGCACGCCCGTGGTGCACCGTGGGGCCGCTCACGACCCCATCTCCATCCACCAAGTATGCGCGAGTTTCGTGTTGTTGCTCGCCTGCAGACAGCGCAACAAGCACCAGGGCGCTTGAGCCCCGAACACGCGCAATGTACGTATCTTTGCTCGCATTGCTGAGCTCTGAGCGCCACAAAACACGATCGCCACGGAGCCGCACGATCTGCGTGACGTCCGCAGTTGTCTGTGTCATCACCCGAGTGCCGTCTTCGAGCTCAAGCGCCGTTTTCGGCGGAACCGCGCTGCCCATCGTACGCCACGAGTGCGTCCTTGGACGCACGTCACCCAGGAGTGGCAAATCGGGCGTCGAGAGCGCAAACACCCTGGTCACTTGCGCACGAAACAGCTCTGTGCACGCGACCGATCCCTGCTCGATCCAACCAAGCGCATCACGATCACGCGTTGGCATCTCAGCGACGAGCTCTTCAACCTGTCGCCGTCGCAGTTGCGGCGATAGCGCGGCGAGTGCCAAGGGAGTCCGGTCAAGAAGTGCCGCTCGCGCAGACTCGTGCTGCACGATGCAAACGTCGTGAAAGAGCGGACCCTTCTCAGAGCTTACGTGCACGACGTCCACAAGGTAGCTCGAGCACCGAGTGCAACGGCCTACCCGCAGCTGTCGCTGATTCACAACGGGGTCTTCAGAACTTGCGAGAAGCCACTCAACGTTTTCTTTCGGCTCATTTTGGCCAAAGCCTTTTCGACAGCGTTCACAGCGCTCACTCATGCCGGGGCTCCGATATCGTACAAATCCACGCGCGCTGAGTTTGTCCTCGGGACCGCGATCAGTCCATCACTCGCAGCCGCCCAGCGAGCGCCTCCGCCCCCATCGACGACCTCGACCACCATCGCCCCTGCGGGATCCACTGCGATCATTCGCTGCCTGTGCGTGCCTCCGGGGCTAGGGCGCTCAAACGCCACTGCGCCACCGCCGCGCACTGCGGTCAGCTCAATATTGGTCGAAAACTCGATCAATCCACTTGGGGCGACTCCCGGAGCGATCACGATGGCTGCCCGCTCTCCGACACGCGCGAGGGCGCCACAGACCAGTGGTTGGCCCGCCCGAGGGCGCTCGAAGATCGTCTCTCCATCGCGAATGACGAGCACTTTTCCGACGTTGTTTTGTGCGGCGGTGGAGCTCGTGATGAGCGCCTCACCGCCGATGAAAAATCCCATCGCTTGTGCGCTGCTGGCACCGGGGACCGGACAGTTCCATCGGGGGACACCGTCGTCGTCGATACACTCGATCACTGCAGGTGGGCCTGAGACAGCGCGAATATTTGAGTCCGTTGCGTGAGGCGACACGCTCAGATTGCCGACAAACGCCCGAAGCCTTGGCAACGCAGCAGCGTCGTCGAGCTCGACGGTGCAAAGGACCCGATCGATGCGAATCGCGAGGCGCTTCTCAAACGCATCCACCCGCAGAGCTCCCGGCTTTCCATCCACTGGAATTCTTGATTTCACCGCGCCTGACACCAAGTCCACGCACACCACCGCGCTGCCATCAAACGCGAACAGAAGTCGGCCATCAATGACGTACGGAGCGTCCGTACCAGGCCGAGCCACGTCGGCGACGACGTCACCCCGTGTGTCTAAAATCAAGTGTCGGTCGTCAATGTGAAGGACCGGTCCGTGTGAAGTCTCGGTCACCGAAACGCTGCGTCCATCGCGCCAGGACAGCTCTGCTCGAGCGACGTCAAACGCAATCTCGCCCTCTCGGCTGATGCCAATCAACCGGGGCGTCACTCCTGAGGTCGTGCTGTATCCTATGGCCCAGGCGTGTTCGGGCAGCGTGTTGGGTGCCGGTTGCGCAAAGATCGCGACCCCGCGAGGCTCAAGCTTAAGCGGCTTCACAAAGCGAGTTTGCCGGCGACCCAGGCCAACAATAGTGGCGCCAGATTCAGTATTAATGGCCGTCGCGATAAATCCGCCGCGAGCTGGAACGATAAAAGGATTTGGCCCGCCTGCAGCGGAGTACGTCCACGTCGGTGCGGTCAGCACGATAGTAGAGACTATGGTAGCCTGCCGTCCGTCTCGATGCACGCGCAAACCCCTGAAGCAGTTCAACAATGGATGGCCAAAGGCCAAACAATCCGCTTGCGGAGCGGCAGCGGTGAAACGGAGCTGTTCTACATTGACCGGCAACCGATGAAAAAATCGGGCTCGCTCGCTTCGGCCGTGGCTGAAGCGTCGACCAGCGCGATTGAAACTCTGGTTATATTGCACGGATTTCCGACATCGGGGTATGACTGGAGCGCGGTGTTGAGCGATCTGGGCGAGGGCTATCGGCTGTTGGTTCCGGACCTTGCGGGCTTTGGCCTCTCGGAGAAACCGCAGCGATTTAGCTACTCGCTCAAAGAGCAATGCGATTTGGTTCTCGCGCTCTGCGCCGCCCGTAAGATCTCCCGAGCGCACATTCTTGCGCACGACATGGGCACCTCCGTTGCGTGCGAGATGCTGGCGCGGCGAGAGCGGTCTGAGCTGCCAATAGAGCTAAAAAGCCTCACGCTTTGCAACGGGAGCGTCTACATTGAGATGGCGAAACTGACGCCTTCACAAAAACTTTTGCGGCACCCTTGGCTTGGGCCGCTGTTTGCAAACCTTGGCTCTGAATTTGTGTTTTCGCTGCAGATGCAGCGGCTCTTTGGGTCTACGCCCGCCCCCGAATCGGAGCTGCACGCGATGTGGTGGCTGTTGTGTCGGGCCGAGGGAAGAGCGCGTTTGCCACAAATCATTCAGTATATCGACGAGCGGTACGCCAATACGGCGCGGTGGATTCCTCCGTTGCATCGGCTGGATTTGCCGGCGTTGGTGTTGTGGGGTGATCGTGATCCGGTGGCGGTTTATGCGATGGCTGAGCGACTTCACCGCGAGATTCCGCGGGCGACATTGGTCCGTTTGGCCAACGTGGGGCACTACCCGATGGTCGAAGACCCCGCGCGCTTTGTGCAAGCGATCCTGGGATTCTTAAAAACCGTGCCGCAGTGAGGTCGTAAGTGCGCGAGACCTTGTACGCATTCGGTCGCATCGGGATTAAAGTGAGGTAAGCTCGCAGGTGAGATGACGGATATACTTCCGATTCCCGACGGCCCTGCAAAGCGGTTCAACACCAAGGGTGTTGCGGTCGCCAATGTCACGGGTGTTTCGTACATGGGAACGGACCCGGAACTAACGGTTCCTGTGGTCGTAAAACTATTTCGTGAGAACGCTTTTCCCTCTGGCCTCGAGCGGCAGCGAGTCGTGCGAGAGCTGCAAAAGCTCATCACGGTCCGCCACGCCGGGCTGCCGCGCGTTTTGGCCTCCGGGGACGAAAATGGGCGGGTCTGGGTGGCGCGTGAGTGGGTTGAGGGGACCTCACTCGCGACAAAAATTTCGCAGGGACCGGTGGATCGTACGCAGGCGATTCAGTGGATCGCTCAGGCGCTCGGCGGGCTCGGTGCGCTTCATCGCGCAATGCTCGTGCACCGGGACGTGCGCCCCGAGCACATCATCATTGGCCTGGATAATCGCGCTCGAGTCGTCGACTGCAGCGGCGGACGTTATGGCCGCAATATCGACAATAAAGTGTATTTTGGCACCGCTGGTTACTCGGCCCCCGAAGCGCTCTCTGCCAAGTTGGTCAGCGCACGGAGCGATCTGTATTCAATCGGCGCAATACTTTATTTGCTCCTCGAGGGCACAACGCCCTTTGGCACCGATTCTGATGACGAGGTCATCGCTCGACAGCTTGCGGGTACCATCGCACCGTGTCGCAGCACTGAAGATGCCTTGCGCAAAGTTCTCCTATCGCTTTTGGCCAAAGAGCCTCGCGAGCGTCCTATTCACGCCGAGCAAGCGGAGAAGCAGCTTGAACCATTTCACCTGTCGGCATCTATGCAGGTGGATGACGATGGACCGGCGACGGCCGCGATCCCAGAAGAGGCCATTTCTGCCGCGATGAAGATGGTGGCAGGGCCGTCTTTGATGGACGATGACGAAGAGCCCGCGACGACGGTCAACTCTGAGAGCATCGCGCATCGCATCGCTCCTAACCCCACCAGTGTGCCTCCGCCCCGCCCGCAGTCTGCGCCCAGTACGAGCGCAGTTTCGCAGCCAAATAGTGTTGTGAGAAAGGCAACTCTGATGGGGATGTCGCCGCTGGTGCAAGCAGGCGCCGTCCCAGCGCCGGCCCCGAGCGCGGGCGTTTTGTACCCTGGTGCCAACACCCCGATGCCGAGCGACTTCGACGACAACGACACAACGATGGTCTCGGAGGACAGCAAGATTTTTGGCAACGCGATGCCCGGGATGGTGAGCCCCCACGGAACGGCCTTGCCGCCGCTTCCATCGGACGTTGCAAATCGCGTGATGAAACAGGGCGGAACAACGCCGCCAGTGACCGCAGTGCTCGCGCAAGAACCTGCTCCGATGATGCCCAATGGCGGACGAAAAGGGACCGGTGGATACATCGCCCCGGTCCCGACGAACCTGCCGTCCATTCCTGCGCCAGCGAATGTAGATCCGTACGGAACGGCATCGCGCGCAGCCCCTCCTCCCGGCATGGCACCCCAGGGAATGGGACAGCAAGCGATGGGACCCAACGGAATGATGCCCGGCGGTCAACCCTACGCGAATGACTTTGCAGGGCCCGTTTCGACCGTGACGAGTCCAGGCGGCGCGCCGCATCCGGCGAACCAGAGCAACCCTGGATGGAATCAAAACGGACAGCCCAACGCGCAGTACAACGGGCAGAATAACGCCCAATATAACGCGCAGTTTAACCAAGGCACCTACCCCAGCGGACAAGCTAACCAATCAGCACCCCCAGACGGTCCGTGGGCAGCCTCTGCGAGCACAGGGTACATGGCGCCTCCGCCATCGAGTACGTCAGGCGATTTTGGCGGCGGAACTCCGTCGGGCGTTTTGGTGAATCCGGCCTACGCCGCAGCGCAATCGCAGGGTCAGGGATATCAACAGCCCTACCCAACCAATAAAGTAACCGGGGCGTACGTCTCGCCTCAGGCTGCGATGAGCGGCGCGTATCCGGGCTATCCTGGCTACAACAACGGCGGTCCCGCTGGGCAGTCGAACATGACCGGTGCATGGACTCCCCCGGTCGCGAAAAAGAGCCCATTGTGGCCATGGATTCTCGCTGGATGCATCATCGCAAGCCTCGCAGGCGGCACGGGGTATGTGTTTGCGATGATGAAGAAGGACCCGCCCGAGGCGACCGACCAGCAGATTACCGCAGGCAACCCCACGCAGATTCCGGGCAATTTGGGCAGCCAGGCGAATAATACAGGAGTTATACTCAACCCCGGATTCGTCCTCGATGCGGGCATGGGATTCATGGTGAACGTCGCTGATGTTGCCACCGGGCAATTTGTCATGCCGCAAGTCGCGGTTCAGGTTGCAGACGCCGGTGTGCTCGTCGCGATGAACGTGCCGAATCCAATCCCGGATCCGCAATTGAACGCGAACCCAACGCTCAATGCGAATCCCCAAGTGAACAGCAACCCGCAGGTTAACAACAATCCGCAGGTGAACAGCAACCCGCAGGTGAACAACAATCCGCAGGTGAACAACAATCCGCAGGTGAACAACAACCCGCCAGTGACCAACAACCCGCCAGTGACCAACCCCCCCAGTACCGGCAACGCTCATAGCAACGTCGCGGCCAACGTGAGTGCGGTACGCGCCCCAGCGCCGCCAAATCCCATCGCCCTCGCGAGGACTGCGATTGGTCGAGGCGACAACGCGACGGCGAAGACACAACTTGAGACGCACCTGCGATCGCATCCAAGAGATGCGGAGGCGTTTTACCTGTTAGGTGAGGCGCTTTTTGCGCTTGGTGAGCGGCGCCCCGCAGGCACGGCGTATCGCTCGGCGATCGCGTACGGAAACTACGCGCGAAGATTCTGGTCGCGCTTGGTCGAGCGTCAGCTCTCGATCGGTGATCGTACGGGCGCCATTACGACCCTCAACGATGTGCTCGCTCACCATCCAACCGATCGCGATGCTGCGCGCAAGTTGGCTGAGCTTCGAGGCGGACCGGCTGCTGCATCGCCACCACCGTTCGGTTCACCGCGCGCCTGGGGTCCTCGGTAGGTCACTCTCTCTCGTTGGACTTCTGGCGCTGGCGGGCGAGACCCCTTACAAACCTGCCACAGAGCGTATTAAGCGTGAAAGAGCAGTCGGCTCACGATGGCCCACAGCTCGCGCGCGGTCAAAAAGACGAACAGGCCCAGCATGGGAAGCATCGAAGCGAAGAGCAGTCCTTGCTCTACCTTCGCGTTGGGGCGCTTACGAAAGACCATCTCGTAAAGCAAAAAGATCAGACGTCCGCCGTCTAAAACGGGGATCGGCAGCAAGTTCATGACAAACAACTGCAGCGAGATCGACGCGAGAGCGTCCAGGCCTTCGCGCCAACCCTTGGACGCTTGCGACGCGGTCTCTTGGACCATTCGCACGGGCCCCATGAGCTGAGCATCCGGCAATTTGCGTCGAAAGAGCTTGCTGTAGATATCCAGGACTCCCGCGGTTGCACGCGCGCTGCCAACAAACGCTCCGCTAACGGCGCGAGACGAGCTGACGGGGCGATACTGGGCGCGGGGGCCACCGATTCCAATCCCGAAGACACGTTGTCCGCCGATCACTAAGGGCTGAGGTGTCACGCGAATCTCTGAGGTGGTGCCATCTCTCTCTACTCTGAGAGTGAGCGTTCGGCCATTGGATCCACGAATGCCTTCGACCATGCTCATCCAGTTGGGTGTGGCGACACCATCAATCGCGACGATCGTGTCGTTAGGACGCAACCCTGCAGCGATGGCCGGGCGTCCTGGGACGAGATTGTCCACGGTCGCTCGGGCGCTCTGAGAGAGCTGCTCACCGCCCAACAACAATAAGAAAAATACTGCGATTAATGCGGCCAAATAGTTTGCGAGGGGTCCGGCGAGGATCATCAAAAAGCGCGCAAGAGGCCGCGCGTTTGCGTAGCTTCCCCGGTCTTTGGGATCGACAACCTCCGAGGGGTTCATCCCAGCGACTTGCACGTATCCGAGCATCGGAATCGCGCAGACTTGAAACACAGTGTCGCTGCCTTTCGGTCGCCACCTGGCCATCACTGGCCCAAATCCAATGGAGTACGTGAGCACTCGCATTCCAAACGCACGAGCGACCAGATAGTGACCAAACTCGTGGATGATGACGAGCAGCGAGACGGCAAAAATGACGCCGATAACCGTGAAGAGCCTCTGCATGACCCTTGCACTATAGCGAACGAGGCGCCGCCGTGACAGCTACACCACGTCGCTTCGTGAAAAATCTTCGGAACATTTTCGCCCAGTGCGCTACTTATGGTCCTACGAAGACAGGTTCATGGCTTTGAATGTTCGGTCCCGAGCACGTGGCGCGCTCTTTCTGTCGATCCTTGCCGTCGCAGGCGTGTCGAGCTCGCAGCATGCGGGTCATATTTTGCACAGGCCATTGCCTGGCGATTTGACCGCTGACGAAATCAACGGTCCCGTAATGGCGACCGACGCGCTGCTGGAGGGTGCGGTCGCC
>JANNCG010000552.1:0-6195 GCA_031386385.1 Myxococcales bacterium | reverse complement strand
TCCCATAGCGGACGAGCTCTTGGATCGCGCTCTCGAAGTTGCGAAAGCGAGTGACGTGCTCGTGGGGCATTTTCTCGCACATCCCATCGCGACCGCTGCAGAGAAAATGGGTCGCCCGTTGGTGTCGCTGGCCCTGCAACCGGTGCATCGCTCGCGACACTACCCACCGTCAGGAATGCCCGACATGGGCCGTTTGCTCAACCCGCTCTTGTGGCGCTTGGCCAACCAAGTCATTGGGGGGGCGCTTGTTCATCGAATCAATCGACAGCGCTCGCGCTGTGGTCTTTCGCCAAAGCTCAGCTTCGATTTTGCGCAAATGGAGCCCACACAGCGCGCAGTGGTCGCTGTGTCCCCGTCCCTGTTCGCGCGTCCGGCGGATTGGCCCGAAACAATACAAGTCGGGGGATTTCTCTCTCTGCCCGAGTCCGCAGAGCGATGGACTCCTGAGGCCTCACTCGCTGAGTTTCTCGCGGAGGGCGCGCCAGTGTTTGCGTCCTTCGGCAGTATGTTCACGATCAACGAGGCGATGGCCACTTCTGCGGTTGAGGTGTTTGTCGGGGCAGCCGCCCGCGCCGCGACACGAATGATTATCCAGTGTCCTGCCGCAGTCCTTGCGCGCGCGCCCAGAAATAAAGATATCTACTACATTGAGCGAGCGCCTCATGGTCAGCTTTTTCCCAAGTGTTCAGTGATTGTGCACCACGGTGGCGCCGGAACCACCCAGTCCTCGTTGCTCGCGCGCAAGCCCTCCGTCGTGGTCCCCCATGCGGCCGATCAGTTCTACTGGGGTGATGCGCTGTTTGCACGCGGTGTGGCGGCGAGGCCCTTGCGCCGGCCCGCGCTCTCAGTGAAGCCACTCGCAGAGCGATTGCGGTGGATTTTGCAACGTCCGGCGATCACCGCAGCTGCCGAGCAAATCGGAGCACAGCTCGCGAACGAAGATGGCTGCTCCCGAATCGCGTTGATGGTCGAGCGCGCCGCAGAGACACCCCACAAGTGAACTTTACGCGCTCTCGAATAGCCCGCGTAGCGTCGCTTTGAGCGGCTCAAATTCACTCGGGTCAAGCTTCTTGCCTTGTGTGTTGGTCACATAAAACACGTCCGCCGCCCGGCGCCCCTCAGTGTTGATCTTCGCCAGGGTAATGGTCAGCCCACGATCAAACAACACTGCCGCAATGGCATGCAAAAGTCCAGGCCGATCGCGACCAAACACCTCGACGATGGTGCTCTTTCCGCTCGCGTCGTTGTCAATGACAACATCGGTCTTCACCGACGGCTCAGCTTTGCGAAAATGGCTGTTCTCGCGCTGGGTCGCAACTGGCACCACCGCGGACTCTACGACGGCCGAAAGCTCTCGCGGCAGGCGCACCGATAGACGGGCTAGGCCGCCGGGGTCTTCATCCAAACGGCGTACAATAAAGACGTCAAACGCCTCTGTCTCTTGTGACTGGGTCTGCGCATCGGTACGAACCCTTGAGAAAAGCTGCGCGCTCTGCACATCGAGCCTGCACGATGCGAGCATTCCTGCCAGCCGCGCGAGCAGTCCGGGCTGATCCTTCGCGATGATAATCACCTCACAGAGCTCAGCTGTCGTGAGACTGTTAGAAGTGTTTGCGCCTACTGCGTTGGCCGAATCGTTTACCCCGTTGAAGCCGCTCAAGGGCGTGATGCATACAAATGGGGCACTCTTGTCGTCTGGTCTCGCGTGCCCCTGCCCGTCGCGATGCTCTTGCGTCGCGCGCGCGTGCCGCAGGATGGACTCGTTGGGCGTGGCTTGCAAATATCGCGTCGGCATGGTGTCCAAAAACAGCTTCACGCGCTCACGATCCGCCCCGGAACTCTCAAAAATAGCCTGTTTTCTCAGCTCAAGTTCGTTTTCGTGTGCGTCCCCGACAAGAACCTCTTCGGTGCGACGAAGCAGCTCATCGAGCATCCGCGCCTTCCACGACGTCATCGAAGTGGGGCTCGTGGTCGACAGGTCTGCGACCGTTAGCAAGTAGAGCGCTCGCAGCCGCCAAGGCGTCTGTACGATGGCCACCACGCCGTCGAGCGTCGCTGGATCGCTCAGATCCCTTCTCGTGGCGTAGTGATAGAGCGCTAGATGTTGGCGAACAAGCCAGCTTACCTGCTCGCTTTGGTCCTTCGCGAGTCCGAATCGTGCGCAAATATCCTCACACAACTGTGCGCCAATCGCGCTGTGGTCGCCTTTGCGTCCCTTGCCCACGTCGTGCAAGAGCGTCGCGAGAGATAACAGCGGTCGATGCTCAAGCTCTGCCAAGACACATGCGGCGACGTTGAACTGCTCTGCGTGCTCTCCACGCGCCATCTCGTTGAGCCGATCAACCGCTGCCACGCTGTGCACATCCACCGTGTACACGTGATAGACGTCGTGGTGCACGCGCCCCATCACGGGCGAAAACTCAGGGATCATCGCGAGAAGCAAGCCCAGGTCGTGCAGCTCTGCCATCACGCTTCCGGCCGGCTGTTCGGCGGAGGTGATCGCGCTTCCCCGCTGTCTCAGTTGGGCAGAAGGGCTGTGGGCTACGAGCTTCAGAAAGAGCGCTCCAGCGTTTGAAGCGGCCCGAAGTTGCGTGCACCACAGGGGGTCACTTGCGGAGGCCGATATGGCCTCTCGGGCCCGTGACGACAACGGCAGCCTGAGCTCTAGGGCTTCAAGCACAATCTTCAACGCCATCGTGGGGTCTTTGCGCAAAAGGCTGTTGTCTGCAAAGACCAGGGCGCCGTCAAAACGGTCGATGCCCTCCGATACACGCTCGGTGCGCAATACACGATCGGGCGAGGTTTTTCCCACGCGACATCGCTCAAGAACAAGGTCCAGTGAGGTCGCTACGGTGCGCGCGTGACGGTAATAACTCTGCATCAAGCGCTCTGCCCCGTGAGCGATCGCGGCGTCTGAGCCTTCATCGCCCTCCACCAGCCCCATGGCGCGGGCGCACTCTTCTTGCTCATCGAAGGTCAACCGGTCCGCACGTCGGTTTGCGCGCGCGTGCATGGTGCAACGAAGTCGCCAAAAAAATTCTTGTGCTTCGATGAGGCTGTGAGCCTCGGTTTGCCGCAAAAATCCACGCACAAGTGCATACTTAAGCGTCGGGGCGCGATACCGAGCACCCAGCGCCCAGCACACCATGTCCAGGTCCCGAAGCCCTCCGCGACCGTGCTTCACATCGGGCTCTAGCAGGTATACCGAGGCGCCATAGCGCTGGTGCCGATCGGTGCGCTCTCGCTCAAGTTCGTCTAAAAAATGATCCACTGATTGATCAAACAGCGCGCGCCACCCTCGATCGATCACGTCCGTTGCGTAGCTTGCATCACCTGCCAAAAACCTAGCGTCAAGGATGGTCGTGGCGGTGCGGAGGTCTTCTTTTGCCAAGGACGTGAGCTCATTGGCAGACCGAACGCTGTGGCCCACAGAGAGCCCCACGTCCCACAGTGGACAGAGCAAGGTGTGCACAAAAGCTTCAAGTGCTTCGTCCACGGGGTGGTCGGTGATGAGCAGTAGATCTAGGTCGCTTCCGTGCGCCAGCAGGCCTCGTCCGTAGCCGCCGACGGCTAAGAGCGCGATCGGCTCAGTGATTTCTGTCTGTGATTTTGCAGCACAAAAGTACGTCGACAAGAGCCCGTCATAGATGGCTGACAGAGCGTGCGCGAGCACCGGTCCGCCACGGCCCGCGAGCGCTTGCTCACGAAGCGGCTTGCGGTGTCGATCAAGATAAATCCGCGTGGCTTCAAGGACCGAGGGGCTCGACGCTCCGCTGGAGCTCGCTGAAGTGGGCTGCGATGAAGAGTGCAGCGTCATGGTTATTGAAACGTCGCCATGGTGCGCGAGCCATCATCTACCGTGGTGACATCCACTTGAATTCGGTAGGTGCCCGCCATCGTTTGGTTGCTGTCGATCCCGAAGACATCCACGAAGCCCGCCCCAGCGGGGAGGGCGGTGAGGGCGGTGACGGGGATTGTTCCGGTGCCGACGGCGGGCTCAAAGCGGCAGTCGAGGCTTGTGCTCATCGCTGCGCTGATCACCGTAAGGACCACGGCGACTTTGCCTGGCGCCGCAGCTGATGGCGTCCAACGCGCCACAAAGGGTTGGTTGCGTACGATCACCGCTGGCGCCCCCGCTGCACCCAACGGTACCGCCCGTGCACGCACCGGAACAGACACCATCGCGGCCCAGGCCCCCACGCCCATCGCGTTGCCTTCACCGGTAAATCCTAGCTGTTCACCTGTCATAAATCGCTCAGCGTCGATCTCGGCGGCGCGGTACATTCCCGTCATGTTGTTGGGCGTCGTGGTGAGCGGAAGCGCGCCTCCGCCCACGTTGATACGCCCGCCGTTGACCAACATGCTCTGTCCGCCATCGCGTGCCGATGCTCCGCAGGTGGTCACCGTGCAACCACCTAGCAGCTGCAGTGCGCACGGGACACCACCGATCCAGTCGGGCTCGCTTGTAAGCTCGGCGGTCAGGCGGTTTAAGAACACGTCCATTCCCATACTCATACTCTTGTCGAGCTTTAACACCACGCGCCCGTGAACACCCGGAGGACGCACAATGGGCACTGGCGCGCTGCAGCTGAGCAGCGATCCTGCGGTGAGTGTGCCCAAGATTCGTCGGACCCAAACAGACTGGCTTCTAGAGTTCAAAGTGCCTCAGAGTCTACACCGCGAGTGGACCGATTAGTTCGCTTTTCTCGTGGGTGGCGATCTGGATTTTCGCTGCTAGAAAGTGCGCCGAATTGCGCGTATTGTTCGAGGTCCTCACACAAATGATATCGGTCATTGGTCTCACCGGCGGAATCGGCTGCGGCAAAAGCACAGTCGCTCGACACTTTGCGCAACTGGGCGTCGCCGTCTTGGATGCAGACCAACTGGCGCGCGACGTCGTCGCTCCGGGGACTGACGGACTCGCCGCGGTGGTTGCCCATTTCGGCGGTGACTTTCTGGACGAAAACTCCGGCTTGGACCGCAAAAAAATGGGCGAGTACGTGTTTGCTAACCCGGGTAAACGCAGAGAGCTGGAGGGGATTGTGATCCCGTTGATTGCTGCGGAGAGCATGCGGCGATTTTCGGCTCTGCAAGAGCAGGGAGCGCAGTGGGCGGTGTACGAGGCTTCGCTGCTGATTGAGCAAAATACCTATCGAATGTTTCCTTCGTTGTTGGTGGTTACCGCAAATTCACAGGTTCAGCTCAGCCGCGTGATGGCGCGAGATCGGCTCAGTGAACAGAGCGCCGAGGCGCGTGTGCAAGCGCAGCTGCCGTTGGTGCAAAAAGTTGCCCTGGCACAGCTGGTGATCGACAACTCAAGCACCCCCGAGCGACTTCATGCACGTTGTCTTGAAGTGTTTCACGCGATCGTTCGACGGTACGGCGCTGCTTGGGCACGCTCAACACACGCGGGCGGACATCCTTTGCAGACCCAACGGGACTTAGCGGTCGGGCTCAAGCTTGACTCGGGGTTAGCGCAATGAAGATATTGGTCACTGGTTTTCCAAGGTTAATTGCGCGGCGCGTAACCATGCGGTTGTTGACAACGCACCCGCACTGCACCGTGTGGCTGCTGGTCAGACCCAAGTTTTTGGCCGAAGCCAAGCTCTTTGTCGAGGCTCTTTCGGGGCACGAACGCGTAAGTATTCTCGAAGGCGACGCCGCGTCTATCGACCTCGGTCTATCCGGCTCCGAGTGGAACGACCTGACCCAAGAGGTCACCCACATTCAACACCACGCGTACGTCAGTTATGAGGGAGCACCCGGGCGTGACATTCGTGCGCTAAACATTCATGGCACCGCCGAGGTGCTCGAGCTCGCGCGCCATGCCAAGCAGTTGAAGCGGCTGATTCATCACTCAACGGCCCTGGTGAGTGGCAACCGAACGGGGACCGTATTTGAAGACGAGCTCGATAAGCATCAGCAATTTCGCAGTGAAATTGAGGAGTCTCGGTTTCTCGCAGAGCGCCTTGTTCGGCGTGAGATGGATAAGATTCCTGTCACGGTTCTGCGCTCAGGGTTGGTTGTTGGGGACTCGCTTACCGGTGAAATTGATCGCTTTGATGGGCCGTACCTGTTTGTCCTGCTGATCTCAGCTGGGGCCGTCAAGATCAGTAGGATAAACAGGTATGGTTTATCAAAGCGATCAATTTCATCTGTAAGTGAGTTTTTAATAATCAATTCTGAGCGCAGAAC
>JANNCG010000537.1:0-2638 GCA_031386385.1 Myxococcales bacterium | reverse complement strand
GTCGGCGCTAAACTGACCCACGCCCACTAGGTTTGACAGATGGAGCGTCGCGACCACGTCGTTGGAGTTGATTCGCACTCCTCCGCCATTCTGAAAAGCCACCACGAATTTTCCACAAGTTGTGTACGCTTCGTTGGTGGTCAGTAGCGGTGTCATCATGTCTGCTTGGTAAGCTGCTCGGCGATCTACGGCCCAGCGATCGGTCCCGTCCCATACGGGCTCTCGATTTCCGTCCGGGGCCGGGGGCGTCGTGCGATGACCGTTGGCGATAGGCAGCCAGTCCACGTTGATGGCGCTGTCGTTGTCGCCGCCGAAGTCCGAAACACGTAGCGCGAAATTTCCTGTCCCTTTTAAGAGCGCACGGTTGATTCGGGCCTCATCAAAGGACCGCGTAACGACCGCTGAAATTCCAATAATACTTGAGAATGTGTTGTCTCGTCCGTTGTCCCCGTCTCCCACAGGAATCAACGCACTCAAACACGACGCAGGTCCTACACCACCCACCGTGCAGAGCCCATCGCGATCAATCCCGATCGTGCGCCACTCTCCGCCAGGTCCAAATCGAATGGAGTGTGCTGCGTACACTCGTGTACCCGCTGCACGGACGTTTGCCAGGCCCGCAGGGACCGCCGGACGCACGGCGAGCGTACATCCCGGTCCACCATCTGCGAGCGCGCTTCCACAACTTGACGGGCCAACGTCCGTCCCCACCGAAGGCACATCTCCGTCCACCACCGGAACCACGCGATCCGTCAGCACTCCACCACCGTCGCGAAGCCGCAAGTACTCCGCGCGATTGTATGCTTGGCAGTGAAGAAAGAGCACGCTCGCGGTCAGTGAAAGTGCAATACGGCGATTCATATTGTTTGGCATTGTATGCCATGCCGCGGGTATCTGGCCACTGTCACGGCTGACAAGGTTGGTAATTCGCAAACGCCGTTGTCGTCGTCGAACCAAGCTGGACAGGGACAAGCTCAAGCCGCATCCCAACGCTCGCGGCTGTACACGGGGTTGCAGGGTTGACTGAGAGATCGGGCAGCATATCGAGCGACCGAGTGAGCGCCGTCAGCGCGTCGTCGCGGTCCACGGAGGTCAGTGGATTGTTGGGACAGAGACCAATCCAGGGCAAGTCTGCGGTGAAATCACTGATGTTTGTCAGCCCTGTGACGTCGACGGATCCTCCACGTGTGGGGTCGATCGGGCCAGCAAGATGCAAGTCGCGGAGCGTGAAGCGATGGGTCGCGCGGCGAAAAGGGAGATACAGCTGCGTGACGGTGGGCATGCGCGCGACAAGCCAGCCGCACGCGATTCCTGCTGTTGTCGTGCTCGTAAGTGCACGCCCTCTCATGTCGTACGAAGCGCTCTGCTCAATGTCCCAAGTGTCGGTTCCATCCCATGCGAGAGTCGCCCTTCCCATGGACCCTCGACCTTGCACCAAGAGTACGAGCTCCACGGTCACGGAGCTGTCGTCTTGTCCGCTCCACTCGGTGATCTTGACGCCCGGAGTGATTCTCTCTGCGTCGATACTTGTGTTGACGATCCCATCGCGAAAATACTCGGCAAGAACCAACGGAATTCCGAAGCCACTCCCAAACGCGTTGTCCCGGCCTTGCGGTCCGTCGAAGGCACCGACGGGGTTGCTGCACGACAATCGCTGTGGACGTTCTGCGGACACAGAGCACACTTTATCAAGGTCGAAACCGATCAAATCCCAGTTGCCAAATCCCCCGGCTGGCATCTCTAAGCGCTTGAGCGCCAACAGATAACTTCGGCCATTGCTCGCAGCACTTGGGACCGCAGCGGGTATCGAAGGAAACACCGCCGAGATACATCCCCCGTTGGGGGACTGCGAACGCGTCAAACACGCTCCGCTGATCGGCCCAGGAGCATCACGATCGGGCACATCGTCTGGCGCAGCAACAACATCCGGGACCACCGGGTTGGGCACGTCTCGCGCATTTTGAATCGCTCGCAGCTCGTCACGGCTAAACGCCTCACAGCCGACGAGGTCCAAGAAGGACACAAGGATCATCGTTCGGTAAAACAACGCACGGTACAGTACCACATACCGCGAGTGAAATATCAGCATCATTGCAGTGCATTCTTTCGCTGAAAAGCAAACGTGCTGCTCCATGCCCGCACATCGTGTTCAGCCGACGAAGCTTGCAACGGGTCGAATGCCGGTGGTTTACACGTCGAAATAACCCTGCATTCAATGCTACATTGCGCCGCCGTGAACGCCCCAAGTTTTGTGCTCGTTGGTCGAGCCGCTGATTGCGATGTTGTCATCAACGATGCCACTGTGAGCAGCCGCCACCTCCGCATGAGCTGGGCGGGAGAAAAAGTTTTTCTCGAAGATCTCGCGAGCGCCAATGGAACTTTTGTCGGCAAAGATCGCATCCATCGCGCGACGGTTCGTCCGGGTGACGCGGTGCTCATCGGTGCGGTAGAGCTTCCGTGGAGCGACCCGAAGATTCAGACATTTCTGCGGCGCGGGGCTGGAAGCACAAAGCTACTCACTGGCAAGCCGACGGTCGCCGGCAATATGCTTCGCTCAACCTTTCGCATTGTGGGCTCATTTGTTGCAGCGTTTGCGCTGCTCGTGTTTGGACTTTATCTCACCGAGCCGGGTCGCAAT
>JANNCG010000517.1:0-2178 GCA_031386385.1 Myxococcales bacterium | reverse complement strand
GGTGGACGCTGCCAAATCTTCTGCCCACCAGGCAATTTGCTGTGCAACGGGATGTGTATCAACCCCATGTTGGACTCAAACAACTGCGGGATGTGCGGACGCATGTGCGCTGCTGGGACGGGCTGTGAGTTCGGCAGCTGCCAACGACCCGTGTGTCCCATGGGACAGAGCATGTGCATGTCCGGTTGCGCTGACCTGCAAAATAGCCCAGCAAACTGCGGAGCATGTCAACGAGCGTGCCCCGCAGGACAAGCTTGTATTGCGGGAGTTTGTACAGCACGCTGCCCAATGGGGCAGACCGATTGTATGGGACGCTGCTTGGACTTGCAGACAGACACTGCCAACTGTGGCGCGTGTGCGCGAGCGTGTCCTGCGGGATCTGTGTGCACTGCAGGTGCGTGTGCAGTCCAATGCGCGATGGGCAACGTGTTGTGTGGCGGACGTTGCGTCACTACCAGCGTGGATCCAGCGAACTGCGGAGCATGCGGGACGATGTGCCAAGTAGGCGGGTTTTGCTCAGGCGGAGCGTGTATGCGCAACTGCTCGGGCGGACTGCAAATGTGCGGTGCATCGTGTGTGGACTTCTTGTCTGACAACTTAAACTGCGGAGCATGCGGGATGGCGTGTCCAGCGACGGACAGCTGTGTTGCGGGCGTGTGTCGACGATTGGGTATGGTAGACGGAGGATGCAACCCGCCGAGCCTGCAGTGCGGTCCGGTTTGCACGAACATCCAATCGGATAACAACAACTGCGGTCGTTGTGGAGCTGCTTGTGCGGGCGATCGCCTGTGCCTTAACGGAGCTTGTGTTGCGCCATGCGTTGTTGGACAACTCCGCTGCGGGGCGATGGGCGCTTGCGTAGACACCTTGCGTGACAACAACAACTGCGGCGCTTGCGGAAACGTGTGTGCGCCTGGTCGACCATGCACCGCGGGTCGCTGCGGAACCTACGACGCGATCCCGCTTCCGGCGGGTGTGGCGTTTATTGACGCTTGTGCGCTTGCTGGGCACATGGAGGTCCTCGCGGGCGCGGACGACTCGTTTGTGTTGAGCCCCATTCCCTTTGCATTTCGCTACTTCAACACGATGCTTGCGCCAAACGCGATGATCAACGTGGTGTCGAACGGCTGGATCGGAATGGACGGCGTGGGCACCGCGACATACAACTTTCCGATCCCACAGGTGGCTGTCCCCAACAGCGTAGTTGCGCCGTATGAAGGCGATAACCAAAACGAGGGCGCACAGTGTATTGCGACGGTAGGCGTGGCTCCGATGCGTCAGTGGGTTGTTCAGTGGAATCACGCGCATCACTGCTGCGGAGCGATGGCCGGTGTTGATCTCACATACGAGGTGGTTCTCTCGGAGACCACCAACACCATCGACTTCATTTATCAAACCATGACCGGCGCTCGAGCCCAGGCCGTTGGTATTGAGAACGAAACCGGGACCATCGCGGTTGGAGGTTGCCCAATGGGAGCGACCAATTGCGCGCCAAGCGGCCCAGCGAGCAGCATCCGATTCCGGCCCGTACCATAGCGCAGCCCAGCGCTGGGCTGTCGGATCGGTAATCACTTTTCTCGGGGTGTGTGGGGGCGGTTAATTCATGATACCGTCACGGCGTAAGGAGTTCTTTTGAGATCTATGCTTTTTCGCCACCCATTGCCGACACTATTGGTCGCGTCCATTGCGCTAGTCATCGCTGGCTGCTCGACCCCCGTTATGACGGCGGATGTTCCCACCCCACTCGGAGATGTGGTCCGGATGGATGTCCCGCCCCCTCCCATCGACATCCCGTCAGTGATCGATCCGTGTGCCCCGTTGAATTTTTGCAATGGGGTGTGCGTGAATTTTCAGACCGATCGACACAACTGTGGATCGTGTGACAACCTTTGCAATGGGTTTTATACGTGCGAAATGGGCCGCTGTGTACCCACGTGCCCGATGGGACAGACGCAGTGCGGCGGATTGTGCGTAACACTTACAAGCGATACGATGAACTGCGGCGCCTGTGGACGAGCTTGTCCTGGCGGCTTGGTTTGTCGTGGTGGTCAGTGTGACATTGGCTGCGCGGCGAACTTGTCGCTTTGCACGACGGGCTATGACCCCGATCCAGTGCCCGATGGCGGACTCCCCGAAGCGGGAGTAGATGCGGGATTTAGCACGGATGTGGTGCTGCCA
>JANNCG010000417.1:0-4869 GCA_031386385.1 Myxococcales bacterium | reverse complement strand
ATTCTGCTGGATGTCGACAACGGTCCGGTCGCGATGGTTGAAGAGAACAACTCGAGGATCTATCAGGCCGCGGGTTTTGATCGACTCAAGCGAGTGCTTCGGCCCAAGGGTCGTGTCGCATTTTGGTCCGCGAGCGAGGACAAACCGTTTGTGCGTCGACTGCAGAAGGCGGGTTTTCGTGTGCAGATAACCACGGCAAAAGCATACCCATTGGCAAAGCGAGCCGCGCACTGGATCATCGTCGCAGAGCGGTAGCAGCGGGTAGAGAACGTTAGTCGCGACAGCAGAGCACTCCGCCGTGAGTGGGGGACTCTTTCACGATGGTGTACGCTTCGCACAGGCCGTTGTCGTCTTCGGGACCTGCGGCATCGCAGCGCCAGGGAGAGCCCGCGAGCGCGCTGCACAGGTTGGTCGTCGATCGATTGAGGGGACCGCAGCTGGTCTCGATAAGCTGGCCGAAGTTTCCGCAGCCGAATAAATCGTTGGCGATGCGTGAGGTGGGCAGGCAGCTCGCGGTGCACTGTAGCGCGTCGCAGTCAGCGTCCATCCGTTGGCCCAGCGCGCACACGCCGCAGCCGTTGCTGCTCTGTCTTGTCAGAAAAATCACCGGTGGATCGCCGGCGTTGACCGCGCCCGCGCAGCCGTCGGGCACCACTGCCGTGAGCTCGACGGCTCCTTCACACACGTGCCAGCCGTCTGCGCAGAGGTCCGCTGCACTGCAGCCTTGGCCGTAGGGATCCCGAAGCGAGTTGCCTGCGCGGCGACCGCAGTGGGGCACTCGCGTGTCATACGTGCGAACGCCTGGACACCCGTTGGGTCCCCCTGGTGGCGACGCATGCAACCCCGGCACACTCCACGCCCCCGCGCACCCAGCGACCCTCTGAAACCGAGCCACATCGCGAAACCCCTCGCGTGTTTGATCCGCACAGCCGGTGTCGTTCTGGGTGACGGTCCCGCCCCCGTTCACCTGTGCAATCGCCTGCGTTTGCACCGGAACAAGCATAACGGGCGCACCCACCACTAACTGACCACTCTGGGTGTTCGTGGTCGTGGTGCAGCCGAGGAGCGTCACGGCAACGAAAACGACATTGTACGGGAGAGATTTCATTTGGCTTTTTTTTTGAGAGTACTAAACAACGCACCGGTTGCGGGATTCGCATTGTTGAGACGCACTCAACATGACGTCGGTCTATCGCAACTCGCTCATCGGCGCTCTCGCCCCGTGCATTCATAAGCATCACACAAAATTCCAACACCTACAGAGCTGTTGCCAATGCGAATTCAGTGCAAAAATTCCGCCCCTTTCGTTCATGTCGATCGACTTTTGGCCCGCAGAGCGAGTCCTCCGCGCGAGTGCGGTTCATGCACGGCCTGTTGCACGGTGATGGCCGTGCAAGAGCTGGCCAAGCCCGCCCGTCGTGCGTGTGACCACGTCTCGGGGGTAGGGTGTACTGTCCACAGCGATCGGCCCGAGAGCTGCCGCGAGTTTAACTGCGTGTGGTTGCGCGGCGGGATTGTCGGTGACGAGGCAACGCGACCCGATGAGCTTGGTGTATGTTTTGATGCATTCAAGAACACCGACTCTGGGACGGTGATGCTCTACGCGTTTGAGCTTTGGGAGGGAGCACTTCAGACGCGAGAAGCGCAGCAAATCATAGAAGCGCTCGCAGTCCACAACGAAGTTCATCTATCCTACCGCGACCGCACGTGGCGAACGGTTGCGACGGGCCCGAAGGAGTGTCGCTGAGAGGGGTCCATGCTACATTGCGCCACGATGAATCTGTCCCACTTGCGATCCGATCGGTTGCGCCCAGTGCTCTCGTCTCTAGCGCTGCTCACGTTGGCCGCGAGCAGTGGATGCAAATCGAACCCTGACCCGACGACCGATCCAAGCCTGTACGGATCGTGTATCCCGGATGTCCTCGAGGTAAGGGGACCCGTCGCGCTCTGCCCGCCGCCAACGACCGATGGAGCGGTCTCGCAGGGTGTCGCTTGCGGCGAAGCTCCCGACGCGGGCAGGTGCACCTTCGATCATGTCGCCGACGCGAGCTACGTGCAGTGTTATTGCACGCCGCTGTGCAACGGGGCAGGGGCACAGTGGCAATGTGGACGATGGGCCATAGGACCACTTCCGCCGCCAGAACTCATCGGTTGAATGTGACCAATCGCACCAGCACGATCACACTGGCCGTGACTGCCGTGATCGTCGACTCGGCGACTAACAAGTTCGCCTCCGCAGCATCGCCAAGAATCACGTCGAGCGGTCCTGCCTGCGCCTCGGTCTCCCCATCGCAACCATGCCCCGCGTGCGTCTCGCGCCCATTGGTTTGCGACGGCTCAACCATTTCGGGGAACTAACCTGCTTTGGGGTAGTCTTTGCACTTCACATGCACCACCCAACAACAAGCACCGAGGGCTGCGAATGACCGCACATGCGATTCGGTTGAAAAAAGACCAAGTCCTTCGACCGTCATGGCCCCTATCTCTCCATGAAAGCGATCGCGTCAAGTTCGAGTGCGATCCCGCGCTTGAGTGCGATATGCTTAAACTTCAGCGCGAAGGCCATGAGCCTATCTTGTTGCCGGTGCATGATGGCACCAGCGAAGCGTCCGCTGCCGCGCTGCTCGGTGCCGAAGTTCAACTATGGTCTGTCTCGGTGCTGAGACGTCCACAGGTCACGGAGACACCAGAGAGCCTCACGCATTACCGCAACCCTGAGGCCGCCAGTGAGTGGATTTTATGCGCTCAGATTGAGATTGAGCCGCGGTCGCTGGCATCGATTCGTCGCAGAGCACAGAGGTTTTTGGGGATCCTTCCTTGCTTGTTCTTAGCTCCGCTGGGGCTGCAGCACGGGATGTTGTCCAAGGGCGTAAAACTCACGGTCGGGAGCGTTGTTCTCATCTCGCTGACTCTGCTGCTCTTCGCGCTCTTTCGCAGCGAGCGCATGCGAAAATCGGTCGCATATAAGACATACGTCTTTATCTCTGCAGCGGTCGTCATCGTTGGCTTGAACGCCTTGTTGACTCGAACGGTGACCGTGCGGCTCCACACGCGCACCCCAGCGCTGGTTGAGCAATTTTCAGAAGAGAGCGTCTGGTTTTTCACAGAGCTTGATCACGCGGTCCCCGACATCGCGGTTCGCGGTGCACGCCTCGTTGCTCCGCAGCAATTGCATCACTGCCTTCGCAACGCCAGTCGGTTTACTTGGACTCTTCAAGCGCAGGCGATTGAGTGTGAAAATCGTTGGACGACCGCAAGCTCTGAAATGCGCGCAGCGCTCGGAATCATCTCGTCACCAGACGCGGCAGAGTTGGCATGTGTGGACCTCTCCCCGCAAAGTTGTGATCCCGTCGGTGATGCCTCCGAGGCGCTGAACGACTTTCTTGGGCCAACCCTGCAACTTCAAAACACGCCGCGCACTTCAGGGCAACAAGAACCGGTTGATCCGAGTGTGTGGCGTCCAACAGTGACTGGATTTACACGCATTTCACTCACGGACGAGCGCTTGCGATCAAGCCACACTGACTCGGTTAGAACCCTGGAAGTCGAGGTTTACGGTGCCGCTGATCTTACAGAGATTCGGCTTACAGATGCTCCGGCAAGTCGGTGGAGCGTGCAAATAACACCGATGCGAAAAACGCGCACAGCGCTCTCAATCTCCTACTTGACGCCAACGGATCCGACGGGCTCTGGGTCACTGTACAATAACGGCTCACACGCGATGTCGCACTTCGAATTGTCCTTTCGTGAGCACGCCCCAATCGGCATCGACTGCAACGATTACGCTGAAAAAATACAAGTATTTGAGTTCTCCAGTCCTGACTTTCGTGTGGTGATGAACTCAAACAGAGATCAATCCGCGAACCCGCGACAACTTCTCGCCCGGTGTGTTCAAAGGGCAGGCGACAGTCCAGTGATTCAACTGGCCGCATCGGCGTCGGTGGTGGAGGGTTTTCGCGGGGCACCATTCGATTGGCAAGCGGTACAGCGATTTCGCTTCCCTCACGACACTCGAGCGATAGACATCACCGCACCACTCACGGGACCAGGTGACCCCATAGAGATTGGGGGATCTGCGTGTGACACCTCGTCGCGAAACCCCAAGCGAGTTTTGATTTTCGAGCTGCAACCCATTTTTACTTGGATTAACGGACGCACCGGCGCGGATTTGGCAGCGGTTGGTGGACTGATTGGTCCGGACCGGCGCCGCGTCTTCTCTCCAACGTTGGACGGAGTTAAATATGGTGTCCTGTGTGTCGACGCGGGTCCGAACAACGAATCTGAACCTACCGAAGAACCCAATCCTGTGACGCTCTCGCCGATCACCCTAGGAGTCGACAACTACACGGCGAGCATGAGGGACTCGTTTGGTCGAGACTGTCACGGGACATCGGGTGAGGTGGCTGTTTGGCCGCAGCTGTGGAACGTGATTCCTGCGGCGGTCTCCACAAACGACCCCACGGTTCACCCAGCGCGGCTCGAGTGGTTCGGCCCTGCCCGTGAGCCGCCTCCCCACATTGTGCTCCGATGCCCAATCATCGGAGACTTTGGTTTTGGCTACCCTAGCCCTGCAGCTGCGCGACAAGCAGAACTGGACTTGCCCTGTGAGAATTTTGGTTGCGCCCGAAATTACCGCGGACATCCCGAGCTCCCTTTCGGTCGATAGCAACGACCTTGGCGCTCGTGGATTTCGTTGCGCATACCCGCAGCGGTGCAGTCGCACAGAGTTAGGGCTAGCGCATGAGAAGTTTATTGACTTCAAGGGGATCGATTGTGGTTGAAGTGATGGATGAAGCGAGAGAGCTCCAGGTCCAAAGCGAAACAAGTGCGTGCGATGTTCGAACAAGAGTTTGGCTCAGTTGAGGACCC
>JANNCG010000374.1:0-10172 GCA_031386385.1 Myxococcales bacterium | reverse complement strand
CCGCGCGGGGTGTACTTCGTGCAGGTACAGCGCTAAAACCTTCGCCTACCTCTGGCGGGGGGCACTAGGCGATTGTGACTACTCGCCAGGCGAGTGCGTTATGTTCGACCGTTGGCGCGGGTTTCCCAAGCGCGCTGCGCGTCGATCCCGTGGGTCATCAGGCCGGGAATCACCGCGTGCTCAATCGTCTGCGTAAAGATCAAAAGGTCTCGCGCTGGGTCCGTCAATCCTAGCTCTCGCTCTTCGCTCGTCGGCTGAGGGACCAGGGCAAGTGACGCAAGGGTATCTTTTTCGTACTTATAAAATGCGCGTGAAAGATACTCACCCACGTCCGCCCGGACCTCTGGGTGGGCCTGCAGCCAGTCGCGAATTGACGCGAGATAAAAAAATCCAAGCTGTCCATGGGCGATCTCGTCCGCGAGAATCAACCGCGTGACGTCTCGCAGATACGGATCAGTGATCACGTCGAGCGCGTCACCAAATCGAGATGCGTTGACCACCTCGGAGACGCACGAACCAAAGACCATATTGCGAAGCGCGCGAGCCTCTGCCGTCGCTCCCTCATGTCGGGGAAGCATCGGAGGCTCAATCAGCGCGTTGCACGCCGGGAGGGCCGAGAGGGCCGTCAGGATCTGTGCACAATACTCACCGTGGCGAAGCTCATCGTGCGCTCCTGAGAGGGCCGCGGCTTGCACGTCGATGGGCGCTCGCGCGGCCATGAGCTGTGGAGCAAGCGCCGCAAAGACAGCGGATGATTGGTACTCAGACTCCATACGCATCCGCCAGAGCGACGCAAGCCGGTCGCGTGCGTTGAGTGAGTATCGCTCAGGCTCAAACGTGACGTCCGCAGGGGTGGCGCGGGCGGTGAGGGACTTAAGCGAGGTCCAACGTTTATCGAGCGGAGTGCTTGAGCTGCGAGCGGTGAGCGCCGAGCGGAGCATGGCGTTAGTTGTCTGGACCGACGGCGATTCCGATGACGGGACCGGAGTCTGGGCCGACTTGAATTCCCGCGTCCACGGCGACAACTCCTGGAGGAGGGCCCACGTCTTCTCGGGTGTTTGGGACATCCGTGGTCGAAGCGTCGGCGCCGGTAGCAGTGCCCGCACAGCCCGCGGCCGTGGTTGACGCGAGCGCGATGGCGCAGGCAATTTTTAGAAACTTAGGCATCGAAGACTCACTCATGATTGTACGCTCACTCAAAATTTACATTGTGGAGAATTGCTAGGTAATCTGCTCGGTAAACGCGCCTCAGCCAGGACCGCAGGTGACCGTCACGATCGTCCCGTTGTTGTCTTCCGAACACTCGGCATTGGCATTGTCGTCGTCAACTTTAACATAATAATCGCGCGTCGCGGCTGGGGCAGGAATAGTAATACACACCCGTGTCGAACTCCCGGGTGCGAGTGCGCCCATCGTAGTCCCTGCGCCGATTCGCATCCCTCCCATCATTGGGTTGCGATCGTAGACGCCGACCACGACGGTGCGTGCGTTTGCAGACCCAGCGTTGCGGACGGTGACGCATACTTGCGCGGTCATCATGCTGCATGCTGACGGCTCAGAGACGGCGCGAAGGTCTGGTGCGAGTTGAATGCGGCTGCCGGGACGGTTGAGTCGAAACGTGTTGTGCGTGCGCCACGAAGCCGCCTCACGTCGCGGAACCAAGCCATCGTCGCTCAAGTTATCGATGTGGTATCCGTGCTCATTCCACACGGGGCGCGCGCCGGACCAGATGGACGCACCGCCGGACCAAATCTCAAGTCCTGGGACTCGCTCTGTCGCTTGCAAAGCCATAGGAATTTTGTCACCCGCAAACGCCGCGCACTGGTTTGCGCCAAACACAATGTCCGCTTGTCCGTTGCCGTCAACGTCCGCGATAACCGCTTGCTCGGTGCGGGTCTGCGATGGATTCCAATTGCGAAAAAGCACACGGCCCGTGCGTCCATCGAGCACGAAGAATTGCTCTTCGTCGTTGTAGACCACTTCGCTGGCGCCATCGCCGTTGAAGTCAAACACCGTGCTGCTTGTCACCTCGCTTGAGCTGTCTTCAGTGACGGTGCTCCAGCGAATTCCACGGGCTTCGCAGCCCATCCCCGCGGCGGTGCAGCCTGGGTCGATCACCACATAACGCAAGGCCCCAGCCACACCGATTTCACTCTCGCCGTCGCCATCAAAATCCGCGATGGTTGGTGCTCCGCCCAACGTCGTGGTGGGAATCAGCTGGCTCCAGCGGACCATTCCCGTGGTGCGATCGAGGATCTCAACACGTCCCGACACGACACGAACCACCTCGGGTATCCCATCGTGGCCTGAGCGGTTCATCGCGTCGAGCATGTCACCCACGGCGCCGAATCCCTGTCCGGCGGCTGCAAATCTCACGCGACCATCAGACTCGTAAACGGTCCCTCCTGCGATCACCTCAAGGGTTGCGTCGTCATCAAGGTTCGCCACAACGCTCAAGGGGCCCTGTCCGTTGACACCCTCAGCACCGCGACCTTGCCAGATGAGCGCGCCAGTTCGACCGTTAAACACGCTCGCTCCGGCGATCACCTCCGGCGTGCCGTCGCCGTTGATATCCGCGATGTTTGTTGAGGGATTGGACCCGCCAAGTGTCGACATGCCGCTGGATACCCAGTAGCGAGAGCCATCACCGTGAAACGCGATGAGTCCAAATGTTGCTCCTGTTTTCACCGCGACGATCTCAAGCCCGTTGCGAGGGTCAGCGTCAAGATCGCCCACCGCGATATGGCCGTCCCAACGAATCGAGGACTGTCCGACGGTGTTTGGCATCGGCGACCCGTTGCTTGACCAGAGCAATCGGTAGGGCGGATTGCCTGAAATAACACGCAATACTGCGTTGTCATACGAGTCCGCACAGCCAAAGGTGACAAACGCGATCTCTGGAACCTGCGGCGCATCGGGCGGCTCGGGCACGATGTTCGCGACCGCCGGTGTCGAACACACCTGATCGATCCCTGGAAAAGCAACGCCCATTCCCGTCGCTCGCCAGTGCAGGCTCACCGAAGGATTCATGAACGCTTCAGGCGAGGGCGTGATGGTGCAAAATCCCACGCCGCTGTCGCCCGTGGCCCCGTCTGCCGGGCCTACCATCCCATCCCCACCGATCCCATCGCCGACGGTGCTGGTTGGGACATCGGCCACGACTACGCCAGAGTCGAATCCCGACGTGGCATCGATGACTCCGATGTCGGTCGCCGGTGATCCATCGCCGCCGGATCCATCCAGCGTGTTCTCTTCGCCACCAGAGCACGCCATGAGTGAAAGCAAGCCAACACAAACAAACAAGCGGTATGAATTCATAGGCCTTCTCGAAGAGTACACATTGTGCGCAAATCGAGCGGTTTAGTCGAGCGCAAAGTCCCCTTGTTTTGCTTCGCAAGCGGGCTGACACAAAGTGCGCTCGCATAGGGAGACTCAGCGCCTGAAGACGCTCCTACGTTGGCTTTCTCTCAGGCAACGACGCGTCGTGTTGACGCTTTCTCCACTGCATCACTAACCCCACTGGCAACAGCGGAAGCGCAATGCAGAGAAAGCCCAGCCCCACCAAGGTCCCCGCAATGACGCTGAGCTTGAACAGCAGCAGATCCGAAAACTTGATCGGCGAGCGTCCCGGGGGTACGTGCATCTGAGCGCGCGTCTGTGCGACTGTCTGATCCAGCAACGTGTCGAGCTCGCGGCCGTACAGAGACTCTGAGCGAAGACCACGCACAAACGCTTCGAAAATGCGCTTGGGCCAGAGCCACCAAATCCCCATCCCAGACAGATTGAGCACCCACGCTGCACCAAAGCTCTTGCAGCCCGCACCCACCTCCCACGCTGAGATCTCAATCTCGCCACGCAGGTTGGTGTCATAGCCGGTCAGAATGTGATGCATGTCGTGAACCTTCACAGCGCGCACCCGGCTTGGCGCATTCGGAATCGGAAACGGTATGGGGCCCAGCTTAAAATCCACCCAGAGGTCATCGTACCCTCCGTTGACTCCAAACTTGTTCGCTTCGAAATATTCAGCCCGCGCCTGGCGCATCGTCTCGTCAGGATTGTATTGAATGACGGTCATAAACCTGAGCGAGAATTTGGAGGCTTCACGACACAAAAGCAATAGGGGCTGCTATGGTCCTGCGCTGTGAAGAGCCCTCAAAACCGCACGATGGTCCCGAAGTTGTTGGTTATTTTATCCCTCAATCTGCTGGCGATTTTGCTCGTATTTCCGCAAGTGTCCTCCGCTCAGCGCGCGCAAGGTCCTCGCGTCGCGCCGCCGCGGATCGTCTCGGGCATGGTGACTTACGAGTTTCGCTCGCTGACTCCGCAGGGATACTCTCGCGCGATTCAGTCCCGACCCGCAAGATACGTCGTGGTCGTCGCGCGCACCGCGCAGGGCGCCACGGTGGGCGAGGCGATGACCAGCGCGACGGGAGCCTTTTCGCTGACCGTCCCATCGAGTGCTGCAACGGTTGTGGTTCGGAGCAGCGTGTACTACAGCCGTCCCGCACAAGCGGTGGTCGCCGGAGGGATCGCGCTGCCGTCGATGCACATTGACGTCGCGCCCGATCGAGAAGGGCGGACTCCGTACGAGCTGAGTGCTGCGATTCCGCGAGGCAATCAAGCGGTACAGTTGCGCGCGACGCTCGCTGAGCCCCGTGGGGATGGCGGCGCGTTTCACATTTTGGATACCTTGGTCACCGCGATGCAGACGGTGTTTCAGTGGTCGCAGCGCGAGCTGCCTCCGTTTTTCGTGATCTGGTCTCATGCGAGCGGCGCGGACTGGAGCTATTACCGTGGCGAGCGACCGACGGGATCAAACCGCTATGCCCTTGAGCTGATGGGCGGTGTTCGAGGGCAGCTGGACACCACTGACGCGGACCAACATGACATCTACATTGTGCTTCATGAGTTTGGGCACTTTGTCTTCGACCAGCTCTCGTCGGACTCGTCGATTGGCGGGATGCACCCCGGGACGGTCAACATTGATCCGGGGGTTGCCTGGGAGGAGGGACGTGCTACTTGGTTTGCTTGCGCGGTGCTCGGTGAGCCGATGTATCGAGACGCTGTGGGGATCGAGCCAAGCGGCTCGCTCAGACAAAATGATAACTTAGAGCAGATGCCCGCCGACGCGCTTCGGGGGCTGGGATCTCAGCGGACAGTTGAAGAAGTTCTTTGGGATTTATCTGACGGAGTGCCTGCAACGCCCACCCGAAGTGCAGTGATTGCAGACCAGGACAACGACGGAGTAGCGATCGGGTCTGCGGCGGTATTTACCGCGATGATGGCGTTGCAAAATGAGCACGAGACCCTGCCTTCGTTGATCACATTTCTTCGCCAGCTCGCCTCAACGCACGTGCTGACTGAGCCGGTGATCGAGCGGCTACTGGTGGCTCCGACGAACCAACGCCTGAGCTACGAGCGCTTGGGGACAAACGAGACCTGGCCTTTTTTGCTCGGGAATCTCGCATTTATTCCAAACCGCGGGACTCCGCCACGTCAGATCCCGGGGCCGATGACAGCTCGGGGAAAAGTGGATGGATTAAGTGATCCGGCCCCATCCGGAGGTCGCGCGAATCCGGTCAATGGTTTCGACGCTGTTCGCGCCTATCGGATCATTTTACAAACCCGGTTGCGGCTCACGGCGCGGCTCAATATTCGAGGTTCTGGCCGCGCTGCGGATCACTCAGACATCGACCTTGAGCTTCGCGATGGCCGAGCCAATCTGGTTGTTGCGTCTCATGGCGAGACGCCGACTGAGAGCATCGACCGAGTCTTACAACCCGGTGTTCACCTGCTCTACGTTCGCGATGGAGGCAGCGGAAACGCAGCGAACTATGAGCTCGTGGTAACCGTCGGAGCGCCCTAACATCCATCACCGAGAGGATCGCTTGCCACATGCTAGTGCTCGAAAAATTAGCCAAAACCAAGGTTCGTTGTCGTCGCTGCAAACAGCCATTGCTGAAAGGTCAGCGCTATATTCTGCAGGACTATCTTGATGGCGAGTACTCTGACTACGCTCGCAACTGTTGGTATCATCCGCTCTGCATAGTTGATGTGTCTATCATCGAGGCCAACGACTGGATCAAAGCCGAGCGCTCGGATTTTGAGGACAAGAAGGCCGTCACCGAGCTCGTCAAACAGCGCATGGCTGCGATCGCAAAGCTGCGCGCGCGCAAAACGGCGAAGGGCAAGAGCTCGTCGGCCGAACCCATCGAGGTTGAGCTCGCACGCGATCCACTCGGCCGACCACGGGTGCATCTTTTTTTCGCAGGGAGTTTGGCAAGCGAAGCGGCTTCAGACTTCGACAGCTCGCTGCAGGATCTGCTTCCGGACAACACGATCGCCTCGCCACTGCGCGAGTACGTCCTAGATCATTTTGCCGGCTCGCCGCCGGTGCTCGAAGACCCGTCACAGCCCTTAGTTGGAGCCGTATTTGCACACTATTCAGATGTGAAGCTCGTCCGGGGCCAACGGGAGAAGGTCGCCATTTGGAAGGCGATGAACCTGCCCACTCCCGCGCTGTGGCTGCACCAACGGCGACCGGAAAAGGACGAACGCCGAGATCAGACGATTCTCGAGCTGCGGTTGATGCTCGATGCCGCGGGTTATGTTGGAGACGATGCCCGTGTGGTGACAACGCAGCTATTCTCGGCGAGCGACATGCAGGCCGTGGCACTTCGGCTCGATGAGGCGTTTGCACAACATGGGGCTATACCGGCGATGGACGAAAGCAAATCCACCGCAGTAGAGCACTTGAAGACGCTCACTCAGGCAAGAAATACAGACGCCTATGTGTCTGCGCTTGAGCTCGCGATACGCTCGGTCCGCAAGGCCACCACCGACGAGCGCAACGAGCTGTCCAGAGCGGCTGCAACGTGTTTAACTTATATTTCAGCCAGGGGGTTGGCGCTGCAGTTGCTGAAGGGGGCGAGGGGCGAGCCACAGATAGTGCCGGTCCGAGACGCGCTCAAGGCGATAGTTCGCACCGCTACCAAAGGCCGGATGTACTCAAAAGAATTTGTGGACGCCGCAGAGCTGCTCGCCACGTGGAACGATCCCGAGAGGTTCGCTATCTTGTGGAGTGCCTATACGGAACCCAAGCTTACTCCGACCCGCCGTGCACAACTTCAGCCCTATCTGTCTCGCGCCGACAGCGCGGAGTTTGCTTCGGTGATCGAAGCATGGCTCGTCGGTCTTAAGCCGAAGGATCCGAGAAAAATTTCGGGACAAAAGCTCTTGCGTGCGGTCCAGGCCCGAGCTCACAAGCTCGCTGTTTCGGCCCACACTGCGTAGATGCGCCACTGAAATCCGTCGGCGACAAATGAAGCGTAAGAGCCCGACGCTACGTCCACGCCAGTGACCCGAGCTTTGCCAAGCAGCCCAACAAGTCCGATCGTCGTGGTCGAGCCTCTCGAAAACAGAGACCCAGTGAGCGTCAAGCCAAGCGAGTCGACTTGGTCGAGCTTGCTTCGGTTGCTCAACGGGGTCGGGGCGGCGGACAGATCGCTGAATATTCCTGCGCGAAAGGCAAGTGTGCGACTGGCGTATGCCTCAAATCCTGCGGCACCATTCAGAATCCCTCTGAGCACAATGGGGTCCGTTCTCTCGCCCATTCGAGACATCACAGCGTTGTACTGAAGAGGCAGATAGAGTGCAAAATCACCAGTGATGGCAAACCGTCCCGGCAGCACCCACGCCATCCCCGCACGGACCGTTGCCGGCTGCAGTCGTCGGCTCTCAACGCGGCTCAGCGACGCGCTTGTGACGATCCCCTGATCGGGATCAACGCGCACAGTTCGCTCAAACAGACTGCCTTCGCCCCACACCGCGATGGTGGGTGTGCGTGCGCTTATCCCTAAGGAGATCTCGTCGGTGAGCTGCACCCGGACGCCCATGCCTACACACATCCCCAGCGCGACCGTCTCAAGCGATGAGGTAAATTGCACAAACTCACGCAGGTGCACATCGGATAGATCAACGCGGTCTAAAAATGTGTGAAGCGAACCATGAAGCGAAAACCCCAGCCCTACGCGGCGGTTGATTCGCCACGCGACGGACGGCCCGGCCAGAATACTTCGATCGTTGGTTGTGACAAACAACGTCGCGTGTGTTCCACGTGGTTGCAGGCGCTGCTCGATCTGATAGGTGCTGGGGTTGAAGAGATTAAACGCCACCGTCACCGGTCGATACCCATCCCGATGCCGCTGTCCCAGATGCACTAGCGCCCCGGACGAGGACGGAATAATGTTCAGATTATTGTACGAGTAGTCGAGCCCTTGCCCCAGCGCATTGGCGTAGTGCGCACCGATCGCGCCGTACAAATTGGCGCTTACCGAAAGCGAGTCCCGGTCCGCAAATGCCAGCCCGCCGGGGTTGTACCAGGGTCCGGCAGCGTCATTGGACAGCGCCGCGTACGCACCCCCTAGGCCCGTTGCCCGCTCACCGACCGGGTACGATTGGTAGTTCGCTTGCGACCACACCGATGATGCGTACAGCACCATCGCCGCAGCATGCATCGACACTATCCAGAGTTTCGCCATCGAGGCGACGATCGTACACTGGTCTACAGCCGTGCAAGCAGCTTTCTTGCAAACGCAAAAGCGTCGCCAGGCCATCGAGCCGAGAGGTAGTGTCGGTCTTCAACGACGTGGGTGGGTTCGTCGTTTGTCATCGTCCCACGCGCCACTAGGTGCAGCGGACCGCGCGCAAAATCGCTGGGTTTTGCGAGGGCGCGACGGACTTCATCTTCGACATACTCTGCGTAGGTGCGGTAGTAGTTTCCGAGCTTCCACGCGGTGAGATAGTAGGCCGTGCGCTCCATGTACTTGGGCAGACAAGTCGTCCGATAGCCGTACAAGATGCTCTTGCGGGTCTCGGGATCTTGTGCGCGTGCGGCCACCAGCGTGCCATGACAGATCGCTGCGACGGGGCGAGTAAGCTGCCAATACGAAGCGACAAATTTTTGCAGGACATCGCTTGCCAGATATTCGCGCATCCCTGGTGCGTGTCCTCCTGGCAGCACGAGCGCGTCAAACTCCTGTGCGCGAAGCGTGTGATAGGCAACTGGATTTTTAAACGCTGTGTCCCGCAGCAGGTCCTGGTAAAATGCGCGCGGTTGGGGCTCAGCACCGAGCTGCCCGAACAGAACTCCAGTCAGCAGCAGTGGGTCTGCAGAAGCGGGCTGGCTCCCCGATGGGGTCGCAAACAACACGCGGACGTTGGCATCCGTGAGCAGTCGCCAAGGCACTGCTACCTCAGTCACGTCAAAGTCCCGCTCCGGCAGCGGAATCAAAACAGTCTTGGTCATCACTCCGAAGCGTACCTCAGCTCGACACCCGACCAATGACAACTTCGAGCGGCAGGACCCACCAGCCTCCAAGCCAGCCCACCGCGATTCCATTTACCGCTCCGGTTGCGGGATCCATCGACACCATGGACGTACCGATTCCTACGCCGCTGGTGCCTTCAGGTCGGGTATCGTCGGCGTAACCGCTGCCGTTGGCGTCGAATATTCTAACATGATATAATCCTGGATGGTTTTGAACCGGCTGAATAGGCCCGAGAATAAACCCCGTATGCCCCGTAGCTCCGGTCAGCCAAGGAGGATTTCTCCAGGCAAAAATGTCGCCAGCCCGGGCGTCAGAAAGCCGCATGATGCGCTGCCAGCCTCGCCGGGGTTGGTCAGTAGGCGCATGACGAATGGTGGCCGCGATCTCCGCAGCGACCGGTCGGTGAGAGTCAACGACTCCGGACTAAAGTCCGGAGCTTGCTTCTGCACTCGGTCGAGGTACCCGATTTTCAGTCTCGGTATTCCCAACGTCAGCGTGCGAAACCATAGGCCGATTGACAGCGGCCCTGCGTGCGAGTTGTGCGATGTTGCGGGCAGCCACCACATCGGCGTGCTGCTCGAACGCACACGACTTGCAACAAAACTGAGCCTGCGAGGGACGATTGAGAGCGTCGCAAAACCCACACTCTGGACACGTCCGTGATGTGTTGCGCGGGTCCACCAACTGCACGACAACGCCCATTCGCATGGCTTTATACTGAACAAACGATCGAAGCTGATAAAACGCCCATCCACCGACTCTGCTTCGTTGTGCCTTAGAAAACCGGTGCCCTTCACGGATGCCTTCGAGATCTTCGAGAGCGACTCCGCGTTGGGTGTCTTT
>JANNCG010000343.1:0-6253 GCA_031386385.1 Myxococcales bacterium | reverse complement strand
GTCAGACACTCCCTATGGGCTAACAAAAGCCGGCGCGTCGCGCAACGGGCGCTTAGCCTCGAAACGATAGTTACAGCCCATTGAGCGCGCGGACAGTGGCGAACAAATCCCCGATTTCATAGTAGTCGACGGTGACAAAATTGGGGAGTGAGCCTGTCTCTCTCTGGCACCGTTGAGCGCGGGTAAGCAACAGAGGATTGCTGTTCACCATGGTGGCGAGAGCTGGGGAGGCGAGCGGATCGGTCAAGAAATGATTGAGAATAAACAGGGGATTTGTGCGCACGCCTCGGTTTATTCTGCAGGTGTCCAAATCCATGGGCGTGCGTGCGGCATATGGAGTTTCCCATGCGTTGGCCCAGACATCGTGATGCCATGACGGAGAGCCTCCCTCGCGATCGGTGAACACGACCAACCTTCGCCCCGACGTGATCATCGTCCCAAGAGTCGGCCAAGGCTCACCCGCGTTGTGTGTAAACACGGTATCTAAGAGCTGCGCATCAGCAAACGCCTGCACAATGTCTTCGCGACGCACATAGCTCTCAAAAATAATCGTGACCACTTCTGCGGGGTGCCCATCGAGAAATTGCCGAATGTCACAGAGCCCCGCAGCGAGCAGTCGACGACCCAGCGAGCACAGCCCATGACAGAGGTACGTGCGCCCTCGATCATAGTGTGCGTCGAGCATAAGCCCGCGTATTCCGTCCTGCAATTGCTTGGGGATCGTGCTGTATTGGTTCGCTGCACCGAAGTTTTCAGCTTCTGTCGCAAAGGCGTCATGCGCCGTGGGATAGCTGACTTGATCATAGCGTCGCCCACAGAGAGAAGCCGATCCGTTGCACGCAAGCGCTCCGGCGTCAGGTAGCAGAACGAGACCACCGTCACCCGCGCCACGGGCACAGACAAACATCTGCGCGGGGACATCAAAGGGCACAATCGCGTCCTCAAGGCTCATCGTGTCCTGGGGTGTGATACTCGCATCGACGGCATCTGAGATCAGAGCGGGGACGTCGGGGGCGTCCACCACGCTCGCATCGGGAGCCGCATTTGAGCTGCAGCCTACGGTCGTAATGCCGAGCAAAAAAATTGGCAGAAATGTTGTTAAGGGCGAGATAACTCGAGGCACGCTCAAAGCTCCAATGATCAACGATTAAACACAGGACCGATGTACGAGCGGGCGGCCACAACGTTGTCGTAGTACTTGCGGGTCTCGCGGACGGTGTTTGAACCAATGTGCAGCGAGAGGTTAAAGCGATCGATCTTGAGTGTATCGATGTCGCGCAAGCGCAAATTGCGAAAGTCTGCGATCAGAGCGCCATCAAGCCAGAGGGCGACTCGGCCATCACGCATTCCGACTGTGTTTGCTCGCAACATCACCTCAAAGCTGTACCACCGTCCCACCTGCGGAACCACGTTTGCACGCGCCACAAACTCCGGCCCAAAGTTGCCCGGCATACTGCTGTTCGGAAGCACCATCCCGTCCGGAAAAAAGTGATCGCCATACATCGACCGTTGCTCTGGGTGATAAATGTACACGTTGAGATTGCCCGGGTTTGGCTCGGCCGGGGCGCCCCGCCAGCACTCATACTCGATCAAAAACTTATTGCGCCCGTTGGCAGGGACACCGGGAGTCGCCATGTTTCCCTGAAAATAGTGCGCTGAAATGCCGCCACCGTTGTGGCTCGAGCCCACCACATCAAACGACGGGTCGTACTTCGCGTAGTAGCGCAAAAAGAGCACATCAAGCTCGTTGCGCAAGATCTTCTGCACCCCGTTGCTCAGCTCTGTCGCCTGCTGCGGGCTGCGAAACTCAAGCGCGTGTGTGCCTCCGAAGACGTTTGCTGGCTCTGTGGCGATCCGAATGTTGCCAAACGCGTTGTCCCAGTTTGGGTTGAGTCCTTGCGCGTTGGCATAGCTCTCGAAGTCGTCCGCAAAGATCACGTCGGTGTCCATCGCGATTCCACGATCGGCGGGATATCTTGCGGCAATTCCGTTGTCGCCAGAGGGCAGAGCGCCGTTGACGGAGGCGTCCGCAGGAGCACTTGCGTCACTGGGCAGAGGCCCCATATCCGCGAGTACAACATCAGTTCGAGGGCTGCTCACGTCGGTCACAACGATATCCGATGTGGCGGCGTCTGCAGGGACGCCAGCGTTGGTACAGCCAAGCGGGACAGTCAGAGCACCGAGCAGTATCAAGCGAAAGCGAGAGTCCATGAGAGAGAGTAGTTAGGGTGCCGCCACGAAGTCAACGAGACACCATAAACGCAACCCAATATCGCAAAATGGCCACTGGCGTGCCCCTCACGCCCTTTGCCACCCGAAAAAATCTTCATATCCCCAGGTAAATCCGGCTAGGACTCGCCGTGTCCCAATCTCGGACACGCCGAGTCCGAAGAGTTTTTGCATACGTTTTGCGGGTGCATTTGCATGTCGGGTTCTACGCAACATCTGAAGCATCCATTGCCCAAGCGAAGGTATACTGGGCGCACTCTGATCCCTACATCACCGACCACCATCGCGCTTCTGACATGCGGCACTCTGATCGCTTGTGAAGACTTTTGTCCGCTCGATCGCGGCACGAAAGCGAGAGCGGCTCATTGATGCAGTGGGACGAGCACTCGATCGCATCACGACATCTGACCTGATCGCGTGGTTTCGTCGCTGAGGATATTGGAATAAATTAATATTGAAGCCGCTCTAGGCGCCGCAAGAACTCAGCCATCGCTCAAGCGTTGTTCGAAGTTTGCGGTGGGTTCGGCATCGCGACGAAAGATCGAACAGCGCCTCGAATACTCACTAGGTATCGATCGAAAGTGACTCCCAAAGTTGCTGGATTCAGCGTATTTTTCGTCAAGTTACCAACGGGATCGCAGATTCGCTGTCGATGCGGTGCGTCAGTTCAGGCGAATTCATGGTAAGTCTCAGGTGGGTTTTTCGCAGCGCAAGCACATGGCTTGCCTGTTCTTCAACTTTCACCGAATGTCGGAGCGCGGCGATTTTGCGTCGCTCAGAAGGATCATCAACATGGCTATTGTCTCTAAATTATATGTTTGTCCAACGTCGCACATGGATTGGGACTGGGGCGGATCATTCGAGAGCTATTACAAAAACTATAGGTTTTCCGCTGGCGGTGCGGCAGAGGGATGCGTCCAGAGCATCCTCGACGCGGCGTTCTCTCTGTTTGGTTCAGAGCCTACGTTCGTCTTCAACGTCGCCGAGGTCGCCTGGCTGCAACGGTACGCAATCGACAACGCGCCGTTCCCAGTTAATTCGCGGCTTGTTCTGATGGGAGGAGGGATCACCTCTCCAGACAATCTTGTGTGCGACGGCGAGGTCTTTGTTCGAACGTACCTTCTTGGGCGGCAATGGGCGCGTTCTGTGGGGTTAGGTTCGAACATCCAGAACGTGTCATGGCTACCGGACGACTTTGGGCACGATCCAGAACTTCCCGTGATTCTGTCTGCGATGGGTTTGACGGCCGTGGGCTTGGCACGGCTTCCCGGCGCCTTTCCGGGGTTTTGCACCCCGCATGATGGCTCTCCGTCCATGGCGTGCTCGCTGATGGCTAGTGGCGTGGCGTTTAACTGGCAAGCTTCCGATGGATCCGTGGTGTTCGCGCACTTCATGCCCAACACCTACGGTGTCCCATTTTGGAGCTACCCTAAAGATCAACTCAGCCACACCACAAATTCCGAGACATGGACCAGTTTCGTCCAATCAAGCTTTCTTCACACGAATCCCCCAAGCTATTGTTGTGCTAGTAGCACCACAAGCGTGGCTTGGCCTGGTGGTGTCGCGTTTGCGCCGGCGGGTGGCGATTTTTCAATACCAGATAGTGCCTGGGTGGACAGTATTGCCACGTTCAACAAGGGCGATTCGGGCACGACTGCGGTGATTGGGACCTTTGGCGACTACGTGGCATCGGTGCAGAATTCAGCTGCGAATTTTCAGCCACAATCGTTAGACCCATCGAATTTTTGGACTGGTTTTTTTGGGAGTCGTCCTGCGCTCAAGATTTTGCAATCGCGCGCGTCCCGTCATCTCGTCGCCGCTGAGAGTATTAGTTCTTTGCTATGGCTCACCAGCGGGGTAAGCAGTGGGGTGCTGAGCGGGCTTGACGCGAGTATTGCCGATGGTTGGAGTTGCGTCGTGCCAAGCAGCCACCATGATTTTATTACCGGCACCTCCGTAGACGCGGTGTATGCGTTAGAGCAATACCCGCTGTTGTCGCTCGCAGCCGAGCGTGCACAGACCGTCCACCAGAATGCTGTTCAAATGCTGGCGAATTGTGCCACTGTTCCGGCGCGAGGTGTCTCCGTTGTGGTTCACAATGCCGTCGGCTCGCCACGAAGTGGGCTCGTGCGGCTGCACAATGTGTCGGCGGTTAGTTTCGGTGGATCACCTGCAAAAATTCAGACCATCAGCGATGGTGCCGTGCTGGTGCAGGTGCCAACGGTCCCAAGCTTGGGTTACACCACTGGCCAGGCGACGCTTGGCGCTCCGGCAGCTGCAACCCCCTGCGGAACACCAACAACCCAACCGGTGACGATCGACAACGGTACCCTCGCGATCACCATCGATCCGAGCGTCCGCTGGGGCATCAGCCATATTATTCCCAGCGGAAAAACGGATGTTTTGCTCCCCACCCAGACAGCGAATTTCATCACACTCTACGACGACACGGGAAACCTGTATCAATACGGAAACGAACCGCAAGACAACACAACGCCAGAACAACCGCGCGGAACTTTTGCGCCGGCGTCCACGCAATCAACTGCCGGAACGGCCACCATCGTCGAGAACGGTCCGCTTCGCTGGCGCCTTGAGGCAACACTCACGGGACCCAACGGTTTGGAGTTCACGCTGAGCTACACGTTGGTTGTTGGTGAGTCACTCATTCGCATGAGCGTCACAGGGAGTGCTCCCGCAAACACCACTGTGGTCACGTGCTTTCCTGCGGTTTCGACCGACGGAACAAGTGCAACGCACCTAGTCTACGGCACCGCGCATCACTTTCACGAAGACGCAGCGACGGCCTATTGGACCGGCCCAACGTTCAAAGCGACGCACAACTTTCTGATCCCTGCCGCGGACTCGGGGAATCCAAACTTTGCTCTCGCCGCGATCTATCACGACGGGATGCCCGCTTGGGCATGCGACGCTGCACAACTGCTTGGTTCGCTCTTTCGCAACACCGACTCACTCGGCCGTGGGGCGCAGGGAACGGACTTTGGCACATACACGCAACATTATGCGCTTCGTATCAGTGACGCCCCTCTGGATCCTTCCACCGGCACGCCATTAATCGAAGCGTTGCAATACACGAACCCACTTTGTGGAGCCCTTGGGCAGCGAACACAATTGGTGCAGCCGCTTCCTCCTGAAACTCCTGTCATCCCCATTCCAGCTCATAATTCGCTGGCATCTACCACAGGCTCAGCGCTGATTAGGATCGCTCGCCCGACCGGTGTGGTCGCAAACAAAGCGAACAACAAAGCGCAATCTCAGGTGGTTCTGAGGGTCTATCAGCCGAGTGCGACCGGGACCGCGACCAGCGCGCAAGTCACCCTTGCAGCCGGTGCAATCGTTGAAACGGCAACGCTCGTCACTGCGCTAGAAGATCCAATACCAAACGCCCCAACGCTCACCGTCAACAAACTTCTATTGACCGTGCCAACCACCAATGCCCTGACCACGATTGCGCTGGTTGTGAATCGCCTGGCACAAACGTAGTCTGGTCAGCGCCAACATGCACTGCGATTCGCATTGAGGTGAGGTATCCTGTCGAAACTAGGTTGATCGAATACCCTACGACCATCGACGCAATCGAGCACGATGCAGAATTGGCCAATGGAGCCCCCAGCATAAACCCAACCCAATATCGCAAATTGGCCACTGGCGTGCCCCTCACGCCCTTTGCCACCCGAAAAAATCTGCATATTCCCAGGCAAATACCGCTAGGGCTCGCCGTGTCCCAATCTCGGACACGCCGAGTCCGAAGAGTTTTTGCTTCGGGATATTTGCGCTGTCAACGAGCGCTTACTTCGTCCGTTTGGGTTTTGCGGCACGTTTTGGCGATCGCAGTTTTGCTGGCAGTGCAGCACCGTTCGACACGGTCTTGGCCATAAGCAAAGAGTTGTACTTCGCCTCTAGCTCTTCAAGCTTTTGGTGCTTTTGCATCAACGCGACTTGCAACCGCTCTTTCTCACTCCGCTCGCGCTCTTTCTCACTCCGCTCGCGCTCTTTCTCACTTCGC
>JANNCG010000339.1:0-9025 GCA_031386385.1 Myxococcales bacterium | reverse complement strand
GGCACCGCCTGTGTGAGGAGGCTAAGTCTTCATCGCCCCTCGGCCAGAGGCTGCCCTAAAACCTCCCCCTACCTCGGGCGCGTGACACTAGAGAGTTTGTGCAGCAAGATCCCTGGCGAATTGAGTATCAGAGGGACAGGTTGAGCGACACGAGCGACCTCCGCGTGAGTGACTTTGCAGCCTGTCGTCGAGTCACTCGGTTTTCTTCGTTGGCTCAAAAATCGGCAGCGAAACCATCGACCCGATCCAGAAGGGTTTTGGGCCTCCGATAGACTCAAACGCCGAGCTCCAAGCCCCGAGCGGACGTACGGCATCGATGGTGAGTGGACCGACAGCGTCTGCCTCGAAGCTCGAACGGAGAGCGCGGAATAAACGCTGAGCCGCAGCTCACTCTTCGCGGAGGCCACGAATGGTCTCGAGCTGCTCTTCGAGCATCTCGACGAGCGAACCGTGGCGGCTCTGCTCGCCGTCGCGGTCGTAGCGGACCACATCGAGCTCCCCATCGGGGCGACGGCTGCGCGGATCGAGATAGATGAGCGAAGGCGCGTCGCGAGAAGCCGCAATGTAGAGTGCCTCGGCCGGAATCTTCTCTTTCGGATCGATGTCGCAGTGCGCATCGAGGGTCTCCGCGATGTTTGCGCGATACTTCGCGCGGTCTGCGGCGCTGCTCGAGAGCAAGTCCAAGTCGGCCCAGAAGCCGCGCCAACCGTCGTGATGGACGAGAAATGCGCGGTAGCTGGGCGGCAACGCGAAGCCGGCCGCTGTCTCGAGGGCGTCGATGGCATCGGGAGCCGCTGGCCCGCCGAGCTCTTGAAGACCGGGCTCCATCTCTTCGTTCAGAGCTGCGAGCGCCTTCACGATCGCTTCGATCTTGTCGGTGCCAGCGAATGGTTGCGTCGTCATGCCACGAGCATAACTTCGAGCCCGCCGGGACTGTACGCATTTTTGTGTACGGGGTCTGCTCCCCCATCAACAAGGCCGTCTGTGCCGACCTCCACGCGAGTGGTTTGCGAGCGTTTCGTCGGGTCACTCGGTTTTCTTGGTCTTCTCGATGATCGGCAGCGAAACCACCGAGCCGGTCCAAAACGGTTTTGGTCCAGGGATGGACTCGAACAGCAACTGGGCCGTGCACAGCTTGAAGCGCAATTGGATCACACTGTCGCTCTTTGCGGTGAAGTGCCCGTGAAAGGTGACCGAGTCGCCCGCAACAAGCGCAAGTCGGTCAAATGCCAGCTCGAATTGGCTCTTCACGTTGGCTAGCTCTGTCGCGTTGAGCGTCGATGAGTGCAGCTCAATTCCCGTGAGCCGAACACGCGTGGGAGGCTGCTTCTCCAGCGTTAGCGAGAGCACCAACTCGTCGTGCCCAACCACAGTCAGCGACGGTTGCCGAGAGATCGCCGAGGTGACCTTCATCGCGCTGTTAAAGCGACCAAATGCCCAGCTCACACCCGCGAGCCCCGCCGCTCCGAGCACTGCTTTTACACCGTCGTTCGAGAGCCATGTCCCGATTTCACTGAGTCCCATAGGGGTCTGAGTGTCGCAAGTTTCGCGTACCAGAGACACTCCAAAAGTCTCGCACGCTGAGCTGCTCAGGACTCGTTGGCTGCGGTTCACGGGCGATGAGTTACGTGAGTGTGGACCGTCCAGCCAGTTGGACAACCACTCACAGAGACAAGATTTGCCGGGATGTAAATGCTGCTCGCGTCGCTTCGCATCTTCATGCAAAACTGGTTCGCGCAATACTTACCTTCTTGCAGCAACCGGTCGCCAAAAAGGTATTCGCCTCAATGAAAGACGACAGAGATCCAACCCAGCGCAATATCTTTGACGAGTTTGTCGCTGACCTCGAAGCCAAAAACAAAGCTGAGGGCAAAGCTGAGGGTTTGCGCGAAGCCGTTCGTGCGGTCGTCAAAACACGAGAATTTTTGCTCACAAAAAAAGAGCTTTCGCGCATTGATGCCTGCGGTGATTTGAAGCTGTTGAAGGTTTGGCACAGTCGCGCAGTGAGCGCGCCAAAGAAAGCGGATGTCTTTCGCGACTAAGTTTGGGTGTGCTGTCTGGGCGGTAGCAGCGGTGTCGCGCAACAGGGATTGAGCAACGCGTCTTGCACAGCGGCGACAAGGTCGGCGGCCATTGGATATGGCGCCCTGGAGCCACTCGCCCGCTGGCGAGGACGTCCCGAAAATCACCGACAACGAGATTCCGAACACTGGCTGCGCTGGTCACGGACGATTCTCGCAATGCGCCGTACCTTCAGGTTGCCCAATCGGTGAACAGGCTCCCAGTGGAAAAGACGGCTCAAGGATCTCCGTCAACGGCGCCAGGATGGGCGTGTAACGGGCCGTTGTCGACCGAAGACCACACCAACGCAATCGTTGGTAGTTGGGCGTGGTTTGGTCGGGATCATTTGGTCGGATCCTGGCGATGAGACCAGGAAGACTCCGTAGCCCAAGCGCCCGAAGTGATTCCGGACCGACGCCCCAGCGAAAATCGGTCCAGTCCGTCGGTGGCTCGACAAAGAAATGGCGCGGGGTTGGCTTAGACGGAGTTGTGTTTTCATCTGCTTCCCATGCACTCCACCAGAGATTCTCAATTGCCGGTGGGTCTCCCGTCGAAAGCGTTTGGATGTTCAAAACGCACCCATCACACTCCAGTCGCCCGTCCTCGAGCCTCTGGCACAATGCGTGAGGAATTCCTGCAATCACAGGAGCGGTTGCCGACCGGAGCACGTGCTTGCTTGCTGCGGTGGTTCCAGAACACACGACGCATTGAACCTGCCGTCCTTGGCGAGCACAAATTCCATAGTCTGTGGCAAAGATCGACTCAGCATTCATCAACCAGCGCGGATCTGGACGGCAGAAGTTCTCGTGCGACGGAGCCTCCAGATTCGCTACGCGGTCTGGCGACCAACACCAAACCTCTCCGTCCTCACGCAGCACGCACGAGAAATTGGCGTTCAATATCGCTGCGCGTAGCTGAGAAATTTCAAACCCTAGCCGTGACTGCGAAAGAATCGGACGCGCCTGTGGATTGGATGGATCTTGTGTCAGCATCCAGCATCGTAGGGTTCGACTCGCATCAAGCGCGCAGACGGAGACAAAGCTGATCGCATCGACCCAGACAACTCTGTTGGACCATGGCGTTGGCTTAAAAGATAGAGCCTCCAGAGTTCGGGAGTCCCACCCAACGCCGGAATTCGAAAACGTCAGGTCATAATCTGCCATTCTACTTTCGTTATCGGGCAACGTCGGCGATGTCTTGATTCCAAGCACCCCGAGCAACACGAACAGCACCTGTTGCTTCCTCACCGATCGCCTCGATTCCATTGTTCGCCTCTTTTACTCATCGGGTGGCATGGTCGAAACGAAGTGGCTGATCCGGTACAAACGAAGGTGAAAAGTCTTACCCATCGCGGTGAATCGCTGCTTCCACTTGTTGTCGCAGAAGCCATGGTGACGATGCTTGTGTAGCTCGTTTGCGCTTCCCGCTCTCAACATGCGCAAAGGCACGTGGGTTGATCGCACTCCTTGTCGCACTCAAGCCATATCGCCAATGGACGAGGTTGTGACACACAAAAAATCATGCCCATGGAGTCGATGATGCGGCGCCTTTAACGGCAATCTAAAATTCAATCCGCCGCTTTTTTTGCAGTAACAACTAACCTACACGCAAGGTTGTTTCCTGAAATCAATCACACGATCTCCAAAGAGTTCGCGGCGCTTAGAGGCACTCTTGGGCTCGCTAAAACCCGGCGGCTCTACACGATGGATCCGCGCGTAACCATTCCGCCGGTCTCGGCACATTACACCCCACGCACACGCGCACTCACCGTGGACGAGGTTCGCGAACTCTTGGTGCAACTGCAGCCTGATCGCGCAGCGCAAGTCGCGTGGATGGTGGCCGTTGCCGGCGATTGGTCTGCTGTGGCACGAGCAGTTCGCTCTGACGTCTCGGAGGACTTCAAATTTTGTCGCGTCCGCGGCACCAAACCCAAGACACCGGATCGTGTGGTCCCGTTGATTTTGCCTGCCTGTCAGGCTTTGCTGGCGTTTGCCGTCGACCACGGAGAGGGTCGCGGTGACGCTCTTTCGAGCGTGGAGCACGGTCGTTCGCGACATGCTCGCCGCTTGTGAGCGCGTTTACGCGCGCCCAGACGCTTCGACGCTCGCGGACTTGATGCTGAAGCACTGTAACAATAGTGTAACAACACAAGTGGAAACACCCCCAATATTGGGACCATCCGGAAGATCCGGAATTCTCGCGAATCACGATTCCCCTGCAAATCCCCTGCTAACTGAGTGCCGGCGGTCGGAATTGAACCAACGACCTTGGGATTATGATTCCCCAGAGCAAATGCGATTCACCGCGGCAAAGACGCGGACAAATGGATTGAAGGCGCGCGCTGTAACAATAGTGTCACAGCAAAACGCGGACACATCTAGCGGTACGGAGGCACTATTGGGGCGCGAAGTGAGTGGCCGGGAGAAGACTGATCGTCGCGAGATCCAGCTCGACGACCCGTACGAGACGTGGATGGCCATCATGGTGCCTTACGTGCGGGACTGCGAGGAAGAGGCCATCAAACTCGGAATCTTCACACTGGATAACTCCTGGTTGCGGCAACGTACCGACCACGGCACCGTGGTGCTCGCTCCCCTAACCGAGGACTTGGGGAACCGCGTGATGAGCTCGGACACCTATTTGAACTATGCCGATAGAGGCCGTCTGGTGGCAGATGCGGCGATCGTCGCGCTCATCGAAGAACGACGGAAACAGCTCCGGATTGCGAGGGAAAGAGATTCCGAGCAGGGAGTGAGTAGCAGCGGTCTGCAGGGCTACCGGATCGATTTTGGCCGCCAGCCGGACAACGACGATTTGCGCGCGACCAAGCTCGGCGCGCGAAGGGACGATCGCGATTTGGGGCGGTCGACTGTGGTGCCGGACACGCCGCGCCGAGGTCCGCGAAGTCCGCAAAAGTAGAAAATGAGCCGGAGGTAAAAGCGGCGATTGAAGGTACGTCCTCGCCAGTGGACGTCCTGACAGGGTGAGCAAATTGATGCACGTGCGCGCGCGTCAGTGAAAATCCACGCGAAAGCAACGGCCACCGGCGAGGACGTACTATGCAGATTGCAGTCGCCTAGCGCCAGGACGTGCCTTTGCAACGCTTTTGAAAACCCGCTCTCGCCTGCTGCTCGAACATGAAGCTCAAACTCGCGGCAGCAGAACTTTGTATTCATGCGACTCGAAGTCCATTGAGCTTTTGGGCGAGATCGCCAGTCTGCGAACGCCGATTCCCGTCGCGCGAACAGTGATCACGCGAGCTTTCGCATCGCAAGCTCAACCGCCGCGGCCAAAGCGTCGTCGTCGTCGTCAGGGACAAAATATTTTACACCGTCGCGCCCGATGAGCCACGGATTCCATGGCTCTTGATCGATTCGTTGGATGTCGGCCCAGCGAACCTTCACTCCACGCGCCGTTTCAATGCTGTCGTTATCCACCGACAAAACGGTGTTGAGCCAGTCCGAGTGACGCCTTGAGCATTGCGCTTGTGCGACTGACGTTTGCGCGCTGCTCCAGCGATGCGTGAGCCGATTCTGAGCTGGCTCTTCGTGAGTGCCAAGACCGCTCGAGACAACGCCAATGAAATTGCAGCACCCACTAACTGAGGGGCATTGGGGCTGAGATTCGTTGCAAGCTCATGTGTCCCGACCACCTGAGCTACTCGAAATCAAATAGCTCGTTGAATGCATCATGATTAAATCGTTCTCGTTTGTCAAAAGGCTCTCCAAAGAGTGATTCTGGAACATACATGAAGCGCTGACCCGACGCGGTTTCTTCGATCAATCGCTCTGTATTCTCCAAGAGGTTTCGAGCGGCGGTAATGACGTAGAGCCTAAAATATCGGCTGACTCGAATCTGAGAGCGTGTCCCCGCCCGTGCTGACAGCAGCTGGCTTGGAATCCCAATCTCCGCGAGATGTGCTGAGTCCTGAACATAGACGACGTTGTCCTCAAAGTTCAGCGAAAATGCCTGTGACAGCGCCTTGCAAAATTGACGAATATCTTGCTGCAGTTCCGCTTCATCCACTGCTGCCACGCCCGGACGGCTTCGGAGAGATTCGAGCAACGACGCGAGTGATTCTGCGGTGATTTTCAATGCAGCTCCGAGTCTACTAAACGTTGCTTTCGGCCGCACGCATGTTGAGATGATTGAGGAGTGCGCACGTGAAAGCTGTTCGAGTGGACGGGATACGCAGTGATGACGTTGCTTGTCCCATTTTGCACGAGGTGGCACCCCACGACACCCCACCGTTGTGAGCATTTGCAACGCGTGCTGTTAAACAAGACACTACGTTGAGCGCTACGCGGGTGACAACGCACAAAGTATTACACAAACTCTATACCACGCGGCGTTGACGGGCAGTCCCAGATCCGAGGACGATCAGCGAAACATTGTGGGAACTTGCTCCAGCTGGGTTTCGAGCGACCAGTCGTCTGGGTGGGCTTCGAGAGAATTCCACTTGGCTCCAGTTCGGAGCCACTCCTCTCGAAAACGCTTTGCGGCACTGACGGTGCAGTCTTGGTACCCAAACTCGACACCGCAGCAGTCGCAGAACGAGAATGTTGGCACAGTGCCGGTCGTTCCCCACGGTTCCTCAAGCTGTTGCAAGCCGCATACCCGACAGTGTTGGTGTTCAGTGTGACTGTGCATCGAGATAGTCCAAATATGTTGGATGTCCGTGGCCGCTGAGGGTCTGGGACAAAGAGGGTTCTCGGCGCTCCATCGGCTGTTCGAACGCCGAATCTGTTTGTCGACGGCTCAAATACCACGACATCGCCATTCAGCCGAGTCCGAGTCCGAGCATTAGGCGGGGGATGATGCAGAAACTGTTGTGCGTGTGAGCTCAGACCGTGTTTGCTTGATGGGCTCGCGAGCTTCAGCATGGTGCCTGCTACGAGTCCATCGCACGATCGCGTGAACAGGTGCGGGCTAACGTGCCACCCCAGACGCGGACCGTTATCATGAGCGTGTGCTCGCGGTGCGGGCAAAGTTGTCGAGGCGCTTCCGGTTGGAGCGAGACGTTGGGCCGATCACTGTTCCGTCGGCGGAAAAGCCGGATTGAGCGGGCGGTGGGGGACTCCGACACGCGCCGAGTGTGCCAGCGAGTACCGGCACGCGGAACCACGCGGCTTCACGCAGCGGTTACCAACATTCCTCACGGTGCCAGTGGGTAATGCTGGAAATGAGTCTTCAACATTTCTGTTGGATCGTCGGTTGCGTCGGATGGCGCAGATTCAAGGACACTTGTGTAGGATTCGCCCAGTTGAACAACGCATGGTCCAACCCAATCGCGAATCTTTGTGAGTCTGTCCCGACAGTCTTCATCCACTCCGTCTTCATGCCATTCGGTTTGGTATCGCTGGGGTTGAAAATCCATCGCCCCGCCAAAACTCCAGCAGAGATAGGCTTCGCAGAACGACGTTTGGGCTGCTTCTGCAGCGAGTCGCTCCATAAAGAACCATCGATCGCTCAAATCGACGCACTCCATCAGAGCAATTGCTGCCCAAACTCCATCGTACCAGTCGAGTTGGATGAATCTTTTCGGGCGCTTTAGCCGTCGAGGTAGTTGTCCCTCCGTGAGAGCGGTTAGCATGGGATTATTGAGTGGGCCGTCCTACCACGCTGTTCAGTCGTTCTGCCACTTCCGCCGCAACCGGAGTCGGAAGCTCGAGAGTGTGATGTTGTGGACTCCCATACCCCGTAAGCACGCCTCCCTTGACCCTGATTGGCGGCGTTGGTGTTTGGTGGATCGGAAATCCCGCCGACTCAAGAGCCTCCCGAGTGGCTGAGCCTGTTCCAGGTCCTCTGTTTGCTGGGAGTCTTGCTGGGTCTAGATGAACAGATATTCCGTGGGGAAACCCAGCTTTCTGTGCCTTGAGTGCCTCGTCCGCCAGCGCGTCCGCAGATTCAGGCGAGCCACCCGCTCGGTGAAGCACGTCTGATTGACCAGCGGCGGCGGTCTGACCGATGAGACATTTGTTTGCATTATGCACCCAAATGGCGCTCCCCACGAAGTACGAGTGCGTGCTCGCGATCGTGAGATTGTACACGCGCCAGACGCCCGCTCGGCACCACGCCACAGACCCAATTTCTGCTGGCCTGAGTGGACCACAAATCCTCACCGCCCACGAGCGCACCTGCTGGTGTCCAACCATGTGCTTGCGTCCGAAACGGATGCTCTCGCGTTGTTTCGATCCGCTCGGGCAGCGAGTTATCTCTGCAAATATCCACATAAAATATCTCCGCTCCATCGCGCACCAGCGTATGTTCAACGCTCGCCGCAATGACCGATCCGTCGCCCTGCTCGCTGCGCGTGTAGATGGTGTCGCTCTCACGGAGCAACTCAATCGCAACCGGACCACGAGGCGTCGCAACGGTCGTCCGCGCGACGAAGCAGCCCGCGGTGCTTGTGCACGCCCCGCCAGAGCATGACGTCATTGGTGGTGTCGCTGGGCGCGCTGGCGGCGTTCTCGGCGCCACAGGGCGCCCTGGAGGTGCTCGCGGAGACTGCCCTCCGATGACCCAGCCGCTGGCTACTCGTCCCAGCTCCTGCTCACGCACATCCGCGCTGATCGGGTCGAGCGAAGGCGGCGCGGGATCTACCGGCTCGTGCACTTTCCCGCTGGCGAGCACGAGGAACTGACCACGGCTTGGCTTTGGTCAGAGCAAGCGGGCGGTGTGTCACATCAGACGGCACTCGCACGCCACGGACTGTCGGACGTGCTTTCCGCGCACGTGCATCTGACGCTGCCGAGTCGTTGGAGTCGGAGATGCTTCAGGGGGCCCGCGGGCTCGCGGTTAGAGATCATTCAAACACCACGAGACTCACGGTCGTTTGTAGAGACGCAATGCTGCACCCACTCTCGCTGTTTGCGCTGGTGCTTCTGATCGTCAATGATCACGTGTTGAAGGTGTACGCGCCCGGTGTGCTCTCGGGCAAGCTCTCGGATGTGGCGATCTTGGT